>JBOGMI010000878.1:0-6489 GCA_050746645.1 Bryobacteraceae bacterium
ATGCATACGTGGAACGAAATCAAACGGCGAGTGGGTTACCTGTGGCGGCGCAGGAGATTCGACCGGGAGCTCGACGAAGAGATGCAATTCCACTTGGAGACCCGCGTGGAAGAGCTTGTTCGGAGCGGGCTTCCGGAAACGGACGCGAGAGCTCAGGCTCGGCGCGAATTCGGGCGGCAGAGCCGCCTTCGCGAAGACAGCCGGGGTGCATGGCAGTTCCCTCTGCTGGAAGATTTCCTGGCAGATCTGAGATACGCCGGCCGCGCAGTGCGAAGAAACCCTGTATTCGCAGGGGCTGCAGTTCTGTCGCTCGCACTGGGAATTGGCGTGAACCTCGCCATTTTCAGCCTGACCATAAATTTTCTGTTTAGCCGGCCATCGGTGCGCGACTCGCAGAGTCTTGCGTATGTCCTGTTAGGGGGAAACAGCAATGCCGCTCCGGCGCAATACCGGTTCATAAAAAACACCCATATTTTTAAAGGGCTGACGGGAGTGGACTTCGAAACTGAAGAAAACTGGCGTCACGGCGATCACACTTATAGCGTCTGGGGCGCTCGAGTAACAGATAACTTCTTCGATGTGACCGGCGTGCCGGTCGCTCTGGGCCGGCCGATTCATGCGGGCGAGCAGCGGGAAGCAGTCCTGAGTTATGGCTTCTGGAAAGGACGCCTCGGCGGAAATCCCAATATCCTGGGGCGCGATCTCGTCTTCGATGGAGTGCTCTACACGGTGGTGGGTATCCTGCCGCCGGACCATCAAACTTTGCTTGGCTTCGGCTTCTCGCCGGATCTTTATCTGACGAATGATCCGACACCTGCCGGCCATCGAGCGTCGGTGATGCTTTATGCGCGGCTACCCTCTCAGACGACAAGGCAAGCCGCCCTCCAGCGCCTATTGCCCATATGCAAAGAACTGGACAGAGTATTTCCGCAAACAGACTTCAAGTGGTCGCAAAATACCCAAATAAGAGGAGTAGCGGGACTGGAGCGGCTAAAACTCGCATCGGGATTCCATCTCGCCGCATTCTTTGGGATGCTGATGACAGTCTCCGGCCTGGTGCTATTAATCGCCTGCGCCAACGTAGCCAGCTTGCTGCTTGCGCGCGCCGCGAGCCGCCAGCATGAGCTTGCTATCCGCCAATCGATCGGAGCCAGCCGGTCGCGCATTGTGCGGCAACTCCTGGCGGAAAGCCTGCTGCTCGCCGGCTTGGGAACGGTTGCGGGACTCTTGTTGAACCTCGCCGCCGCGGCGGCCGCTAATCGAATTCGGCTGCCGCTGCCTGTCCCGCTGCGTTTGCACATTCAACCGGACTGGCGGTTGCTGTGCTATGCGATCGGACTGGCAATGGCTAGCGCGCTTGTATGCGGCTTGTTGCCGGCGCTGAGGGCAACTAAAGCGAACGTACAGGCGGCATTGAAGCTAGGCGAACGAAGCATAGCTTCGCGCCTTGGTTTCCGCCGTGTCTTAGTAATCGCCCAGATCGCAGCTTCGGTCGTGCTGCTGCTCACCGGATTTCTGTTCTTACGCAATCTGTTGCTCTCGAATTCTTTGAGTCCCGGCTTCGATATCCATCACACGGTTTGGGCGAATATGCGATTGGTGCCGGGGCGTTATACGTCGAGAAATAAGATTCAAACCGTCTCTCTTAGAGCCTTGGAACAGCTCCGGACGTTACCTGGCGTCGAGAGCGCCGCCTTCGCCGCCATCGTGCCGCTGAACGGCAACGTCAAGATTGGCGGAAATGTGCTCGTCGACGGCCGAAGGAAAGTGACGCGGCTGCTTCGGACAGCAAACTGGATAAGCTCCGCTTATTTCAAAACCATGGGGATTCCCTTGCTCTCGGGCCGCGATTTCCGTCCGGCCGACCGCAAGGGCGCGCCGCGTGTCGTGATTCTGAACCAGAGCATGGCTCGCAGACTTTTTGGAAAGCGCAATCCGATCGGTCACACACTGCGCTTTCATGGCAAGCCGCCAGTTACCGTTATCGGCGCGGCGAAAAACAGCAAATATTTTTCGCTCACGGAAAAAGGCTTACCGGCGGTGTACTGGCCTTATGCTCAGTCTTCCCGCACGTCGGTGGATTTGAATTTTCTGCTGCGGAGTTCCCGTCCGGCGAGCATTCTCAAAGAAGTAAACGACGCGCTCGGGGCCATTGATGCCACGGCCGCCGTCCAGGTGAAACCTATGAGCCGAGCCATGGGATTAGCTCTGTTGCCCAGCCACGTTGGCGCTACCTTGCTGGGAAGCATGGGCGTGCTCGGGCTGTTGCTTGCGGCGATCGGACTCTATAGTGTACTGACGTATTCTGTCACCCGGCGAACCCGTGAGATCGGTATTCGCATGGCGCTCGGCGCTGCGCCCGCGGCCGTCGGATACATGATCATACGGAGCAGCCTTTTACTTGTCGGCGTTGGACTCGCCGTGGGAGGAGTGCTTGGCTATTTCGCCGCAAGCCCGCTCGCCATGTTTCTGGTTCCGGGATTGAGCTCGCACGATCCGGTCTCTCTCGCGGCAGTTTTCGCAACCCTGCTACTGGTTGCCACGGCCGCCACGCTTTCACCTGTGATTCGAGCATTACGAGTAGATCCCATGGTGGCGCTGCGATATGAGTAACCAAAGACTCTATTTGTGGCCGCAAAGGAAGCACACTTCGATGCCGCCCAGCACCGCGCGGCCCGGCATGGCGACTCCGTAGACCGGCTCGTAAAACGTGTTGGTCAGGTTTGTGAAGCGGATATAGGGCCTGATGCGCGGACGGGTCCAGGCGACATCGGCATCGATCAGCGCGTAAGCCTTGCGCTGGTATTGACTGACTACCCCGAGGCGCACGCGCGCAATCCATCCTCGCGGCAAAACGCGCTGCCAGGAGACGGTGGCCTGCTGGGTAGGATAGTTGAACGCATACTTCGATTGATAGCCGTCAAGTGCAGCTTTGGCTCCGTGCAATCCGGTATATTCGACGCGCACGGTTTGCGCGTGGGGCAGCGAAACGGCGAGAGAAGCTTCCCAGCCGGTGAAGATCAGCCGGTCAAAATTCGTCGCCTGCCAGATGGCGTTCGGATTCGCTCGTACATAATCGATATCGTTACGGTCGCGCCGCTGAAACACTGTAAATGCCGCGCGCCAATGCGGCTGTAAATCCCAGTCCAGCCCGCCTTCGTAATCGACGGCGCGTGCGGGTTTGAGGTTCGGATTGCCGATGTTCGCCGGATCATGATAATAGAGATCGGTGTAATTCGGCAGGCGGAAGGCGCGGCTGGCGGCTGCGCGCAGCTTCAGCTTCGAAGATAGCCAATATCCGGCGCTCACATTGGGCACGAAGATGCTGCCGCCGCTTCCGAATCCGCTGTAAAACTCCTCGCGCACGCCCGCATTGAACGAAAATCTTCGCAGCGCGCGCACATCGAGCCCGCCATAGACCGCGCCTTGTGTCCGCGAATGCCGGCCGAGATTATTACTCGCGACGCGATCGCCCAAGCCTTCCGCTCCGTAATAAACGCTGGCGTTGCGCGCCACGGAATCCTCACGCCGCAGCGCCAGCTCCCAGTTATCGTCGATATGCCGGTTGGTGTAAACACTCGGATTAGTGCGCAAGAGGACATACAAATCCGAATGCCGGCGGTAGGCAAATTGAAGAATAGTGCGCTTGCCTAAGTCCTGCGAAAGCGTTGCCAGCCAGGTTTTGGTTCGCTCCCAGGAATTGTAATTGCCGTAGAACTGATTCGCGCCGAACGGGCGGTCGGAATAGCCCAGATAAACGCGCGTGAGGCCAAGGCCGGTCTTCAACCAGGTTTGCGATCCGCCGACCAGGTTGCGGTAATCGCGATCGTCCATAAAGCCTTCGGAAAGCTCGCGCTCGAAGGAAAACTGCTGCGAGAACGGGCCCTGATGGAAAGAGAGAAATCCGCTCTGCGTGTTGGTGCCGAAGCTTCCGTAGCCGCCGCGGAGGACCAGCTCCACCGAATTTTCGCTCGGCTGCCGGGTAACGATGTTGATCGCTCCGGCGACTGCATCCGAGCCATAGAGCGTCGATCCGGAGCCGCGCAGAATTTCAACCCGCCCGATAGCGTCGAGCGGCACCGGAATATCCGAATCGTAATGCGCCGATTGCGTATCGTTCAGCCGAATGCCGTCCAGCAGAAACAACGTCTGCTCAAACGTGCCGCCGCGAATCGAGATGTCATCCTGAATGCCGCCCGGAGCCCGCGACTGCACCTGGACCGAAGAATCCAGATCCAAGACGTCCGCAAGGCTCCCGAACAGCACGACAGAATTGCGCAGCGAATAGACATTGACCGAGCGGTCCGATTCCTCGAGCGGGACCGGCGTCGCTGTCCCGGTCACGACCACTACAGTCTTCTGCGGCGGCAGTTTCGTTTTTTGCGCATACAGACAGACGCCCAGCGCAAACGCTGCAATTGTGATTCTTCGCATCCCCGCTTCGCGTCTAACTTGCCCTCAAACCCAGCGCTTCCAGATATCCTTGATTTACCCTGCAGGCTGCAAACGGAATATTTTCGAGCAAACTGCGCAGCGCACTCCGGCAATGCTGCATGAGAGGCCGCGCCGCGACCAGTTTCTCCGCGTTGCCGGTTCCTTGCGGCAACTGCGCAAATTTCACGATTTCGTCCCAGTACTCAGGCTTTGGAATCGACACCATACAAGACGTGCTGTCCATTTTTTTGTAAGGCCAAAAACACCAGCCAATACCGTCTTTTTCGAGCAGGTTCCTGAACTGGCGAATCCATTCGTCCGTATTTTCGCCCGATTCGCCGAGCCAGATTGGCACGTTGTAACCGTCGCGATAATCGATGTACTGCTGAATTGCTTCTTGCTTGGGTGGCATCCAGTAGCGGTGAAATTCGTAAATGGAGTTTGCGTCGAAGGGCGGGCCGAAAACCTTAAAATTCGTATCCCACTGCGCCGCTTCCAAAATGATACAGTGATTGGGATCGACTTCCCTGATGACTTTGATCACGCGGCGGTACAGCGGCTCTAACTTGTCATTGTATTTCCGCAGACGCGGCCATTGCGGAATCGGCTCATTGAGTAAGTCATATCCCAAAATCGCCGGCTCGTCGCGGTAATGCTGCGCAATCCGGCGCCAGGTGTCGCACAGTAGTTTCTGCTCTTCTTCGCTATCGTAAAGCCAGGGATAACACCAACTGTCGTCGATATTCGATCCGGTCTGGCCTCCAGGCGCACAGTGCATATCTAACACGACCCAGATGCGAGCGTTGCGGCATGAGGCGACGATCGGATCGAGAACCTCCAACCCTGGGCTGCCCGGCTGGAAGAATTTGTAATGCAGCGGGATGCGAACCGAATTCAAGCCGGATTGGCGAATGAATTGAATGTCGCTCTCCGTGATGTAGCTTCGCCGGTACTTCTTCCAAAATGCGGCCGCGGCGGCGGGACCGATCAGTTCGTTAAAGAGAGCTTCGATTTCGCGCACCGATTGCGGGCCGTTCTTGAAGTGGAACATGTATCCTTCCGGCTCGAACCAGTTGCCCAGATTGATCCCGCGCAGACGCAGCGGGCTGCCATCGGGCGCGAGAATATGCTTGCCGCTCGTCTTGACGAAACGGGCCGTTCTCTCCTGCTCTTGAGAAAAAGCGATCCGCGCAGCGCCCACTGCAAGCGATGCCCCCAGGAATTGCCGGCGCGATGCATTCATATAGGCGAAGTGTAGCAGCGCCCGCTGCCGCGAGACTCATTCTGCAACTCGCCGGTTCGGAGCGGGCGCTGGCCGAATACGACTCCCTTTGGCGGCTCTGAGCGGCTACGATTCCGCTATGGAGATACAAATGAAACCATATCGAGGAATAGGAATGGAGGGGATGATTGCCCGCTGGTATTCCTCTCAGACCAAGCGCGCCATGTCCGAATTCGAATTTCTCGCGCAGCGCGTGGCGGAACAGATCCCGGAGGGCGCCAAGGTGCTCGAAGTCGCGCCCGGGCCCGGCTATTTTGCAGTCGAATTGGCACGGCTGCACGATTTCGAAGTTACCGGACTCGACATCAGCCGAACCTTTGTAGATATTGCGAGAGAGAATGCACGGGCCGCCGGAGTGCGCATCGATTTCCGGCACGGCAGCGCATCAAAGATGCCGTTTCCGGCCGGCAGCTTCGATTTCATACTCTGCCGCGCCGCGTTTAAGAATTTCACCGAACCTGTGCGCGCGCTGAACGAGATGCACCGTGTCCTAAAGCCCGGCGGAAAGGCGTGGATTATCGACCTTCGCCGGGATGCCTCGCCGCAAGAGATCGGCCAGGCGGTGGACGCCATGCATTTGGGCAGCCTGAACGGAACCATCACCAAGCTTACCTTCCGCTTCATGCTGCTCAAGAGAGCTTACTCGAAACCGGGTTTTGAACAATTACTGGCACAAACTCCTTTTCAAAGCGGAAAAATCCTGCAAGATGCCATCGGCTTTGAGGCAGAGCTTACGAAAAGTTAGTGCTGCTGTTCGACATAAGTTTGCAGCC
>JBOGMI010000879.1:0-1808 GCA_050746645.1 Bryobacteraceae bacterium
TACAAGACAGGTGCGAACGTGCAGGTCCTTCTGCCGGCCCTCTCCACATATCTTGGCCATGTCGACCTGCACTCGACACAGTGCTACCTGACCATGACTCCGGAGTTGCTGACAGAGGCCAGCTGCCGGTTCCAGAACTACGTGTACGGAGGGCGCCATGACCAATAGAGCGGCCCTTGGTTCCTGGATCAGGCGCTTCCTGATGGAATACCTCGTCGGGGAGCGGAATCTGGCCCGCAACACACAACAGAGCTATCGCGATGCAGTTCGCCTGCTGGTCGCGTTCGCTGCCGCGACAACACGGAAGAAAGTGGATGAGCTGCTCGTCCCCGATGTCGATGCGGACATGCTGCGCGCCTTCCTGCGGCACATCGAAGAAAAGCGAAAATGCGGCGTCTCCAGCCGCAATCAGCGTCTTGCGGCCATCCACGCGCTAGCCGGCTTCATCGCAGAGCGCTGCCCCGAATATCTGGACTGGTGCGCCCAGCTCCGCACCGTCAAGGCCAAGCGCTCTGCTCCCAGGCCAGTCTGCTATCTGGAAAAACCGGAAATCGACGCTCTGCTGGATGCTCCCAGCCCGGTCACAAAACTCGGCTCTCGGGATCGCGCCCTTCTGCTCTTCCTGTACAACTCGGGTGCGCGGGCGGAAGAAGCTGCCAAACTCTGTGTTGAAGACCTCAGTCTGCACAGCGGCGGGGTGTGCGTTTGGCATCGGTGCGCCTTCACGGCAAGGGCGGCAAAGTTCGCATCTGTCCGCTGTGGGCCTCCACGACCGCGGCGTTGAGAAGCCTCGTCGCCGCCCGGAGCGGTACGGAGCGAGTGTTCCTCAAGCGCCGCTCCGAGCCGCTGACACGCTTCGGCATCCATGAGATCGTGACGCGATATGCGCGCACCGCCATGAGTCGCGTGCCTGAGATGCGCAAGAAACGGATCGGACCTCATACCATCCGACACACCACAGCCACCCATCTTCTCCGCGCCGGAGTCGATATCAACACCATCCGCGCTTGGCTTGGCCACGTCTCAATCAACACCACCAACATCTATGCCGAAACTGACCTTGAGATGAAAGCCAAGGCTCTCGGCCTCTGTGCGGTGAAGAGCAATCGATCACCGAAACGCTGGCGTAACAATCCCGATCTGATGTCCTTCCTCGCGCAAATATAGCTCGCGGTTATGTGGCGTTCAGTTCTAAAAAATGTCCTGCTAATGCCTCTTCCAGGAACGAGCGTCACATAATCGGGAAGCCAACATAATCGCTGTACTTGGCGATCACCGTATCGATGACCACACGGTCGCTGACCAGGCTCTTGTCGATAATACGCGCCGGCAGCGGCGCCGCACTCACGCTGCCCGCATCGCATCCGCCGCAGGCGCGCTTCTCGCGCTTGGTCACCACGACGAAGTAGCGGGCCGGCTCTCTATCCACTTGCTCGCTCTGCTCGTAGCCGATCACCACGGTCTCCTTGCCGCACGTCTTGCACCTGCATTGTTCTGGCGTGCAGGGGACGATCTTCTCTATACGCGGCAAATGCGCCGGGATCTGCTGCCGCCCCGGATGCTTCCGCTTCCGGCGATTACCGGAGGGTTGGGGCAGCGGCTCGCGCTCGCTCTCCGCCTCGACCTCCTCTCGGCTCACCCCGGGCTCCAGCTCCAGCAGCTTCAGTTGCGCATCCCCGAGCGGGTGCGCGACAAATTTGTGGAAGCTCAAGCGGCCTTTGAGCGGGATTCCCAGTAATCCTCGAACTTGCGGCTGAGGCGATTACAGCGGAGGGCGATGATGGCATTGGCGCCGCGCACGGTCCAAA
>JBOGMI010000880.1:0-1512 GCA_050746645.1 Bryobacteraceae bacterium
TCAGATCGAAAACCGCGTGCCCGCTATGTCTGTATTCCGCCATCCCTCCTATTCTGCTGGGAACTGGGCGGCTCAAAGCTGACCGCCTGAAAGGCGGTGGGATTAGACCGGGCGGACGGAGCTAAAATCCGACGGACGTGCTGCGGATTATTCTGTCTCCGTCCACATTTCTCCCAATTCAAGAGACATTACCGCCGCCGCATCTTGCTCAGATCGCGTCTGCCGTGGATAATGTCGCTGATGCGCACGCCCGGCGCGCCGATCCGGTAGAGAATTTCGTAGTCTCCGAACGGAAATCCCCGGATACCGGGCCGAATATCATCGCGCTGCCGCCCTGCCCTGGGATTCTGGCCCAGCATGGAGAAGCGATCAATCAGCTTGGAAAGGAATTTGTCGGCGCTCTGCTCGCTATCGCGCGCGATGTATTGCCAGATTTCGAGAATGTCGCGTCTGGCCCGCCGCGTGAGAAGATAGCCGGCCATCAGCGGGACGAGCCCGCTTCCTTCAGCACCCTACCCTCTCGCTTCAGCTCTTCAAACAGTTGCGGCAGCGTTTCGCCGGTGTACTCGGAATAGCGTCCGTGCGCGATATCATCGTCCGCCTCATCAACACCCGCCCGCAGTTGCTCGAGTTCCCTCTCCCACTCTTCAAGTAACTCGACGGCCGCGCGCACCGCATCGTCATTGGAGGCAAACCGGCCAGCGCGGACGTTTTGCTCGATGAAGGCTTGCTGCTGGGGCGTGAGATGGACTTCCATACCGTAAGCTTATGAAAAAATGGCAGTTGTGTCAAATCGGCCGCGCAGGCCGCAGCCGCGGAGGTACAGGGAAATGCGGACGTCCATGACAGATAAAGTCAACGGAACGAAGGACATCTCCCGCCGCGGGCTCCTGCGCGGTGCTGCGGCTTCGGCTGCGGCTTTCGCCATCGTGCCGCGGCATGTTTTGGGTCGCGGCTTCGTGCCGCCGAGCGACAAGGTCACCATGGCGTCTATGTTATCTCCAGGAGGAGAATCTTTCTGATGCGATATAACGCGCCCCTGATGGGGCTTTTTCTTTTATTGCCAGCCTTCGGACTGGTTGCGAATGCCGCAACGATCACAACCACAACCACTTGCTCAGAAGGCCCATATAGCATTAGTATTAGTAGGCCAAATTCCTGTACCTTGGCAAAACCCGGTCCTGCTTCAGTGCCTTCTACCGCCAGTGGAAGTGCAAGCTACGGCATTTCCGGAAACGCATTCACTGTCCAATTCAACCAATATGTAATTGCACCTGGCGGAAGTTTCATTCCGGTTCCGTATGGCACTAGCGCCACTGCTGTATCAACCATCAACACAGAATTGACTACAGCGGGGCCGGTTCGCACAGGATACTTGGTGTATATGGGGTGCGCGACAAATTTGTGGAAGCTCAAGCGGCCTTTGAGCGGGATTCCCAGTAATCCTCGAACTTGCGGCTGAGGCGATTACAGCGGAGGGCGATGATGGCATTGGCGCCGCGCACGGTCCAA
>JBOGMI010000881.1:0-14789 GCA_050746645.1 Bryobacteraceae bacterium
CGGCGGTCTATAGCTTCATCGCCGGATTTATTATTTACGCCATTCTGGCAAAGCTGGGCCTTCAGCCGAAGATTGTCGTGGAGCCAACGGCCCCTCGACAGCAAGCTCCCGCGCCTTCAGTGCCCTAAGCCCTATACTACTCATTTAGGACGTGTGCACGTCTCTGTAATGGCAGAGATGCCCAATCTGAGCCGGAAGCGTAAGCGACCCCTAGCTGGGCTAACTGCCGCAATGCCTCGCTGACGCTCGGGCTCACTTTCGGCAGTAGCCGCTCGCTATCCGCTCGTGGCTCGGAAAGCGCTCTCTCTCGCTTGCAACAGTCACTGCCATTTCCTATTCGGACAACCAGAAAACTGTTACCGATCCGGCAGAGAAGGTGAAGGTATACACTTACAATGGCCTGGGCCGGTTAATCAATGTGCGCGAACCCGAACGAGTTGAACTACACGACCGATTACCAATACGACGCAAGCGGCAATTTGACTCTGGTTAGGCCAGGGCTCCTGCCCCAATTGCGAGCAGCGGCATTTCGTCTACGATTCCCTTGGCCACCTGACTCAAGCCAGAAATCCCGAGAGCGGCACAGTGACTTATGGCTACGATGGGGTGGGAAACGTGACTTCGCGAACCGACGCGCGCGGTGTGACCACGACCTATGCCTACGATGCCTTGAACCGGCTCACCGGCAAGAGCTATTCCGACGGCACGCCCACCGTAACGTATGCCTACGATACTGCCAGGCATCTGATCCAGGTCAAGAATGGAAACGCGAAAACCAATTTCACCAGCTTCGATGCCATGGGCAACATCCAGGCGAGCAATCAGGTGACGCCAGGGCAGACGTACGGGTTCACGTATGCCTACAATCTCGCGGGCGCGCTGACCAGGGAGGCGTATCGCTCGGGACCGGTTATAACCATGAGCCGGGGCGGAGCGGACCGCGTGGCCAGCCTCACGGGCAGTCTCAATGGGCAATCGAAAACGTATGCGTCTGCAGTGACCTATTGGCCGAGCGGAGCGCTCAGTTGTTATGCCGCCGGGAATTCCGTGGTGCCGTCGTGGACCTACAACAGCCGCCTGCAGCCCGAAAACGAGTGGGCCACGATCATAACGATCCAAACAAGTACTTTTATTGGAGAGCTTTCAACTGGGGCGGAAGCAACAACAACGGGGATCTGCAAAGCATCACAGGCTACGAAGGTGGGCCGGGGCCGAAGACCACGCTGCTCCCGCTTACCGCCAATTACGGCTACGACAACGTCAACCGGCTGACGAGCGCCGGCGATTCGGACGGCTGGACGCGCGGCTACAAGTACGATCAATATGGAAATATGTGGGTGGACCCAAACGGGAGCTCAGGCGTGGCGCTGGCGGGCAACACGCCGACCTCGAACGTCTATAACGCCAACAACCGGATTACCGGAGCCAGCTACAATGCGGCGGACAACCAGCTTGTGGTGAACGGCGACACGCTCGCCTATGACGCCGAGAACCGCATGATCTCGGCTTACGACCCCATCATGCACAACACAGAGAGCTATGCTTACGACGGGAGCGGGCAGCGGGTGCAGAAATCCGGGCCCGGCGGGACGACGACGTATGTCTACGACGCGTTCGGAAACCTGGCTGCCGAATACGGGGCCGCTCCAAGCGCGCCGTGCACGACCTGCTATTTGAGCTACGATCATCTCGGCAGCGTGCGCCTGGTCACCGATCAGAACGCGAACGTGGTGGCTCGGCACGACTATCTGCCCTTTGGGGAAGAGATTCCCGCCAATACGGCCGGACGCAATGGCCAGTGGGGCTCGACGACTGATATCGATACGAAATTCACCGGCCAAATCCGCGACACCGAGACCGGCATGGATTACTTCAGCGCCAGATACTACGGAAGTAACGACGCTAGGTTCCTCACGCCAGACCCCTTGGGCGGCAAATTGGTGAACCCGCAAACTCTAAACAAGTACGTGTATGTCGCGGACAATCCTTTGTCATATACAGACCCGACGGGCCTTTACCTGTGCGCGGACAGCAAGAATTGCAGTTCGAAGCAAGATAAATCGCTGGCCAAGGCTATTGCCAATGATCTGAAGTCGAAGGACCCGAACGTTGTCCGTGGTGCAAACGCGTACGGGAAAGCGGGCCAGGACAACGGTGTCACAGTGAAGTTTGGCGACCCAGGGAAGGGGCTCGCAGGGAGCGCTACGCCTGGTCTTCGGCAGGACCCTAACAATCCGAACAAGATTCAGGCAACGGAAACCGTGACCCTGAGCACCGGCCAGAGTGGTTCCCAGCTAGATGCAACTGTGGGACACGAAGGCAGCCATACCGCAGATGCGCAGGCCTTCGCTGCCACCATCAACTCCAACGGCGGCTTCAATTCCACATTGAACCTCACGAGCTACCAGACGGAAATGAGGGCATACATGGTCACCCAATCCATCTTGGCATCTGAGAACGTATCTCTCGGCTTGGGGAGTTGTGGAATGGGATCGTGTAAGCTCGGCGCTGGGGTGTTTCCCGCTCAAGCTAGGCAAACAATTCAGCAGCTCTTGGCAAATCCGGCAAACGGGTACGGCGGTGGCGCTGGCGTAACCCCAACCAATCAGGGGCCAAAGCTATACCCTGATCTCACAACGCCGCACTAAAGGAAGGAGGGCCGTCATAATGCTGCGATCAATAGCTTCAGCTTCCCTGATCCTCCTCGCTTTAATGGCGTCCGGTCAGGCCCCCGCATCGCACGGTTCGAAGCTTGGGAAACGCGATTATCCCAGGCTGGTTCAAGCTCAAGTTCCTCTATATCCGCCACTCGCCTTGACTGCACATATCAAGGGAGATGTGACCATCCAGGCCACGATTCGGAACGGGCGTGTGGATCACCCGAAGGTTGTCCACAGTCCAAGCCCGTTTCTGGCCAATCCGTCCCTAGCGAATCTCCGAACTTGGCAATTCGTAGCGCTGAAGCGCCCTATGAGACTGTTTGTGACTTACCACTATCGAATCGCCGGGACAGAAGCCAAGCCCCAAACTGAGACCTCAACAGTTGAAATGGACCTCCCCACATCCATCACCATCACCGCGAGGCCGATCAAGCCAACTGTCACCTACATGCTTGCCCCAAAACCGTAACCACGTTACATGTTGCCGGGGACCACTTCCACTCGCGCGGCGAATCTCGTGTGAGAGGGGGGAATCTGGGGACAGACCACTTATTAACCCATTTTTACTCGACCGCCTGCAGCCCAGCGAATTCTATGGCGCCATGGGAGGACGGAGAGCTATGTTCCGGGGGGGAGGAATGCGGGGACAGTCCACCTGTTTACCGATTTTTCGAGTGGAAATCACTTCGCCTGCTACGCTTGGCAGGCGGTGAACAAGTGGACTCCCGAATCCTGGTAGGCCTGTTCACCATCACCGGAGCTTCCTTCGGACCGATCTGCGGCGCCATCGCGGCGGATTACTGGCTTTCGGGAAAGAAATGGGCCGGCCCGAGAAAAGGCATTAATTTCGCCGGGTACATCGCCTGGGCGATCGTCTTTGTGATCGGCATTCTGCCCTTCCTACCGATTTCCGTC
The DNA here is from genome assembly GCA_050746645.1 of Bryobacteraceae bacterium. GTDB lineage: Bacteria > Acidobacteriota > Terriglobia > Bryobacterales > Bryobacteraceae > Bog-105. Next base: position 3,576 of record JBOGMI010000881.1, read on the forward strand.
GAAGCCAAATCTTATGTACAGCCGGCGGCGGTCTATAGCTTCATCGCCGGATTTATTATTTACGCCATTCTGGCAAAGCTGAGCCTTCAGCCGAAGGTTGCAGGAGCCAACGGCCCCTCGACAGCAGGCTCCCGCGCCTGCGGCACCTTACGCCGACGATTCGCTCGACCACCACCCAGCCCCGGGTTGCGCGCGATATGCTACTAGGGGATGGTTCTGCGCACTGCGAGCCTGTCGATCCTGGCTTGCTGTCTGCTCCAGGCTCAAAGCACGATCGGATTTGCGAAACGAGGCGCCAAGACGAAGGCGCCCGCGCCGTCGCCGCTAGCTGAAATTCCGCCGCCGCCGCTGTGTGCCGCCGGCGGCCCGCTTGGCGCGGTCCAACTGCGTGTGCGCGCGCCGAGAGGCGCCCTTACGCTTCCTTTCCGCACCATTAATCACCTCAGCGAAGGCGACACGGTCCTCTACAAACCGATTTTGCGTCCCCATGAAAAGCGACGCGGAGAAGTATCGCTGGTGCTCATCCCGTCGCGCCGCACCCGCCGCAACGGCGAGGTCATTATCACCGATCCGAAGCCCGCGCGCAGGCCGCAGCAGTGGAAGATTCCACGCACCATCACACTCGCCGCGCTGGTCTATGGCCCCTCCGGCTTGAGCAAGAAAAAGGTCAAACATTTTCTCGCGAAAGACGACCTGTTGATCGCGCAGCTTGCCGACTACGCGGCGCGCACCGAGCAAACCGAAGCCCTGCTGCAGACTCTGGAAAGGGCGAATAGTTCCTCGGCTAGCGTCAATGCCGCGCTCAGCGGATTCGCCTCGCAATACGGGCTCGCCGTGACTCTCGACAAGAATGCGCCGTCCGCGGTTCAGGCCGAGACGCTGTTTTCGACCATGAATCCTCAGCTTGCAACCTATAATCCTCTGGCGCGCTCCTCGGGCTCACGGGTGGGGCAGACGGCAAGTCTGGCGACCGCGGCGGCCGGTCTGTTTTTCGGTAACCCGGTCGGCCTGGCCGCGGGCGGAACCGCGATGCTGCTCGACCTGCGCGCCATCGCCTTTCCCGATACCCAGTTCCGGTCTTCCTTCGCCCAGGTGCTGCCGCGGCGGCATGGCTTGAATTTGTGCGGCCAAAGCGGCGCCGTGCCTCCGCATACCCGCATCGCCTATATCTGGGCTACCCGCATCCCGAACACTCCGACGCCCAATGTCCAAATCGGCGCCGACAGCTTTATTCCCGCGGGCCGTAACTCGCCGGTCCCGGTCTCGGTGCCATCGCGGGAATGGAAGTACCTGGAACGGGCACGCCACTGGTCGCTCGACAACGGCAATACCAAAACGCGCGTGAGGGTGCTGAAGCTTGGGAATCAAGGCGCTCTCGAAATCGACCTTGCCAGCGCACAGCTTCCGCCCGGCGATTATCATCTATCCGGCTACTGGGATTGGGCGTCGTTCACAGCCACCGGCGAGATCCACGTCCGGCTCATCGGCGCTCTCGCGAAGGCACGGCTTCAGCCCGCTTCGCAGGACCGCTTGCTTGCCCACTCGGGGAAAATCGCCGCGACACTCACCGGAGCCGATTTCGAGTTCACGACGAAAGCCCAGCTCCAAGAGGCGGACAATGAATTCGCCGTGCCGCGGAAACTTCGATTTCTGCTCCCCAAAGGGCTGCGTGCGGGGCCGCAGCGTCATATGGATGTGCAGATCGACACCGCGCACCTGAATCCCGGCAAATACGATCTGCTGCTCTCGCAGGGCGCTGGTCCGCCGCAGGCGATTCCTATCAGGATTCTGGCGCCCGCCCCTTCTATCGACAATCTGCCGATCCTGGCGAACCAGGGCGCCTCCGCTCAGCATTATGTCTTGCAAGGCAAGCATTTGGACCGCCTCAGCCGGATGAAAGCGCCGGACGCGGTGCTGCGGCTTGGCGATGCGTCCTCGGACCATACCCAGCGCAACGTGACCGTGCAACTGAAACCGGGCATCAAGCCGGACCATACTTTCCCCGTGAAGCTCTACTTTCGCGATCGCGTCGAGCCGGTCGTCCTGCCGCACGCCTTGCGGATTATTGGTCCTCTGCCGCGCATTGCCAGCGCGCGCTTATCGCCGCCCCAGGGGCTCGATGTCGCCTTGAATCCGGGAGAAGCTCCTGCCGGAACCTTCCTGACCGCGGTTCTCGATGTGAAGAACATCCGGCCGCGCAGCCTTCTGCGGCTGGCGTGCGCGAGCGGGATCGGTCCGCGCCCCAAGCTGCACATCGGCGAGCAGACCTCCAAATACAGCTTGCAGCGGCTTTCGCAAGATCAATTGTTTCTTTCGCTCGACACCAGCGATTTTCCCGCGGGCTGCTCCTTGCAGGCCCTCATCGACAACGATGGCCGGGGACGCTCGCGGCCGTTCACGCTGGCGCACCTGATTCGTTTGCCGCGCATCGAAACTTTTCAGGCGGATAAAGGGGCGGATGCCAACGGATTGCGCTCTTACACCCTGACCGGCTACGATCTTGAAATGATCGGCGAAGCTGGTTGGGCGGCGGACAAAGGCATGCAGGTGGCGGATCTTCCCGCGCCGATCCCGGGCGAAGGACAAAAGCAGATTCTCCACATCGGCCTGCCTACTCCGCCGGGTGCCAAAGCACCGTTATTCATCTGGCTGCGCGGAGAAGCCACGGGCCGCGCCACAACCATCGTTGGACCGGCTTCGGCGCCGAGCGAGCGCGCTGCCGCAAGCCGGCCTTCCGTGCCGAAGAACGCTTTCCGTCCGCCGGTTTTGCTTCCGCCGGTTTTGCAGGCTCCTATGCCGCCGGCTCCCTCGGTGACACCATCCGCGGCGGCGGCGGCGAATCCTGCCGCGGCAATCACCGATTCACTTCCTTTGCCGGTGCAAATGCCTTGAACCTGTGCATCGGTTACACCGGCATTACGCCGACTGGAGTCCTTGCGGTAAAGTGATTCGCAATGGCCGAGGGGCACAGCAAGGCCACTATTATCAGCATGGCGGTGCTCGCTTCTGCGGCGGCTACGCTGCTCCATGAGGGGGTCGGCCATGGAGTGACCGCTTGGCTCAGAGGCGACGTCCCGACGCAGCTCACGAGCAACCACCTCTCGACCATGCGCCCAGACCGGTGGGTTGACGCTGCTGGAACACTCGTCAATCTATTCGCCGGCGCCGCCGCTTTGTTGGGTTCGCGGGCTGCCGGCAGTCGCGCCAATCTCCGCTACTTCTTATGGATTTTTGCCGCGCTCAATCTTCTGCCTGGAGCGGGCTACTTCCTTTTCTCCGGGATCACTGGCTTCGGCGACTGGCAAGAGGTCATCCACGGATTACCGCATCAAGTGGCGCTGCGTGCCATTATGGCGATCTTTGGCGCCGTGCTGTATATATCCGTGGTGCGGCTCCTCGCCGTGGCGGTGAGGCCGTTTTGCTTACGTCGAGCGACTTACAACGTTGTCGGACGGTTACCGTACTGGGCGGCGTGCCTCTTTAGTTGCGCTGCGGGCGCCCTCGACCCGCTCGGGCTGAAGCTATTTCTTATCTCGACGGTTCCTGCGGCGTTCGGCGGGTCTGCCGGCTTGCTATGGGCGGACAGCTTACTGCCGGCTGAAGCGGCGCAACCCGCGCTGCTGGTGTACCGGCAGCGCGGATGGTGGATGGCCGCTGCTCTGCTCGGTCTCGCCTACATTATCATTGTCGGACGCGGCGTGCAGTTGGCCAGGTGATTTCGAAACCGAGCCGGGAGCGTAAGCGACCCCTAGTCGGGCTAACGCCGGGCTAACCGCCTCGATGCCTCGCTTACGCTCGGGGCTCAGTTTCGGCATGTACCCAGCTTGAGCATCAGGCGTTAAGTGAACCGAACTTGCGTTAGCGCTCACAGCCAGCGCAGCCGGAAGAAACGGAAACGGCAATATTCACAGCGCCACGGCAAGAGGAAAAAGCAAAACGTGCGCTCAAGAAAGCTCCTGGACGATTGTTTCGCGTATGCAGCGCCACATGACGGGCATGGTCCCATGCTAAACATCAAAGGCATAGATCCTGCTTTCAATCCAATCGTAATCTTGCTGCAAGGGACGCTTCGGCGCGATGCCAATCTGCGCCCGCATTGCCATGTCGCCGGCCGCCGTCCTCCCAGAACTGGTATGCCAGCCGCTCCAACCGGACATGGCGCGTTGGACGCATCTCCTCCTTACGGCTCGGAGACGTGCCGGCATCACCAGCCAGACGAGGCAGTCCGTTTGGTTTCTTGTCGAGCATGTGTTGCGCTAACCTGTCGCGATTGTCGCGATACGAGCGTTCTGCATGTGCAACTCGATTCTTGGCGCCTTCCACTGCCGCTCCGTTGGACGCATCCGATGGAAGAGAGTGCAAGACTGCAACTTCCATACAGAACTCCTCCCAGGTTTGCCGATACGCCCGGTTGAGATGACACAAAGCGATCGCCGGTTCTCCATTGCTCATACACCTTTTAGACGCCGCGGGAAGAATAAAAGGCTCGTCGCGATGCCGTTTTATATTGCGCGACACGCACATTAAGCAGCGAACCTCCCTGATTTGTGTTATACTTATGATGTTCGAGCACTCTCGCCCGCACTTCAGACTTTCTGGGCTAAGTCAGACTCTCTGGATTTCACTTCTTAGAGATCCGTAGCGGCAATTTCGCGGCATTCCGCGAAAGAAAAAGTCAATAGACCTATGCATTTTGCATATGAAGGTTTTCAGCAAAGCGGCAGCAAACGGTGCTTCCTATTCCGCGGTATCGAGGAATACAGTCCGATAAGCGCCTTTTCGATCGAAATCGATCTGGGTTTGCTACTCCAGAATCGGCTGCTTATACAAGACGGCCCCATGTTTTGCGTACAGCTACTGACCACAGCAGCCCTCGCTGGATCAAATGCCTTGGATAAGTTCCGCGACTATCAGGTCGTCAACGAAGACTTCCGCCCGCTGCTTATCGAACGTGAGAGACAAACGGCGGAGAAAGCACGGAGAAAGTATCACAAGCCTGTAGCTCCGCTATCTAAGTCAAACCTTAGTCTGGTATCGGCGCTCGGAAAGTCCTAAGCTGCGCCACTTCTCGTCCTCGCGGCCGACTGGAACAGATAGCTAATTTAAAGAGCTCGAAGCGCTTCTTTTTCCGACGTGGGCATCGTCACAGTACGAGCCGGCTCTCCACCTCCAGGTGTGCGAAGAAGACCCCTCCGACATCGCGCGCATCAAAGAGAGCCAGTCTCAGTAGCCACCCCTCCAAAAAAACTTTGAACCATTCGGACGAAACGGCGTATAGGATATTTGTGAGCCCTTTATAAGGGACTGCCGAATATGGAATCTCCGGATCGCGAATGGAAAAAAGGCAGCGCCGAGCTGCTCGTCTTGTCTTTGCTTGAGGATCAGCCGCGGCATGGCTATGACATCTCGCGGCTGATCGAGCTTCGCTCCGCCGGTGCGCTCCGCTTCCATGTCACTTCGCTTTATCCGCTGCTCCATCGGTTGGAAGAGCGGGGATGGATCGCCGGCCGCTGGGTGGAAAAGGCCGAGCAGCGCCGCCGCCGTTATTACAGCCTCACCGCACAGGGCCGTAAGGTGCTGCGCGCGCAACAGAAAAGCTGGAAAGAGTTCGTGGCCGCCATCGGCCGCGTTACGGGGATCGAGCATGCCTGACTGGAATCGAATCGTTCGAAAGAGACTCGCGGCGCTCCATCTGCGGGGGGCCGAGGAAGCGGATCTCGCCGAGGAAGTGGCGCAGCATTTGGAAGACCGCTACCGCGAACTCACCAGCGCCGGCGAGAGCGAAGAGGAGGCGTACCGGAAAACTGCCGCCGAATTGGACGACCTGTATCCGCTTCGTGCGGCGATTCAGCCAAACCAGCGCATGCCGAGACACGAGCCGGTACCCGAGGGAGCCAGATTCAGCGGCCACCTTGTGTCGGATCTCTGGAAAGACCTTTGCTTTGCGGGCCGGACCATGCGCAAGAATCCGCTATTCGTTCTGTTTGTAGTCCTCACGCTCGGCTTGGGCATTGGCGCGAATACCGCCGTCTTCACGCTCATCAACACACTGATTTTGAATCCGCTGCCGGTCTCTAATCCTTCGCAGTTGGCGGCGGTGAGCATGAGGGAAACCGTAAACCGCTCAAAAGCTAAGACGCCTCTTCCGCTCTCTTATCCGGATCTGCAAGATTACCGCGCCGCGAATGCGGTCTTTCGCTCGCTTGCCGGCTATACCTCGGCGAAGGTGATTACCTTGAAAACCGGCCGGACCTCACAGCGAATTTTCGCGGAATTGGTCACGGCCAACTATTTCCAGACGCTCGGCCTCCGGCCGGCGCGTGGACGCTTCTTCCTGCCTCAGGAGGACAGCGCACCGGGCGATCATCCGGTTGCCGTCCTGAACTACGGGACATGGCAGACGCGTTTTGGCGGCGCGCATGACATCGTTGGCAAGTCACTACGGCTCGACAACGTTGTCTTCACTGTGGTTGGTGTTGCGCCGCCCCATTTCATCGGAGTGAACGCGATTTTTGGGCCCGATTTGTGGATCCCGGCCGCGATGGCCGAACGGCTGCTGCCCGTCCAGATGAAAAATATCTTGACCGCGCGCGGCAAGGGTGTTTTTCAGGGTGTGGCTCGGCTGAAACCAGGCATCGGCCGCAAGCAGGCGCAAGCAGATCTGACGACGATCGCTTCCACCTTGGCCCGCGAGTACCCCGAAACGGATCAAGGACACGCCATCGCGGTCGAGCCGATTTTCGATGCGGTGTTTGGAAGCAGTACCGGATCGTCGTCGCCCATCGTGTTCGGGAGCGCCGTGCTCTTGATCGTCGTCGCGTTGGTCTTGCTGATTGCCTGTTCCAACGTCGCGAACCTGCTCCTGGCGCGGTCCGTAGCTCGCCGGCATGAAATGGCGGTTCGCCTGGCGATGGGCGCCAGCCGTGTGCGCCTCATCCGCCAATTACTCACCGAGAGTGTCTTGCTTGCACTCCTCGGCGGCGTGGCCGGACTTGCGATCGCCTACGGCGGGCTGCGCCTGTTGTGGTCTTCGCTCCCAAACTCCGCCAACTTTAATCAACCGAAGCTGGACGCCACCGTATTTGTATTCGCCCTGGCGGTTTCCCTCCTCACCGGGCTGGTATTCGGTGCCCTCCCGGCCTGGCGGGCATCCCGAACCAGCCTCGCCGAGACGCTTAAGCAGGAAGCGCACACTGTCGGGAGAGTTCGCAACAGGATTGTATTGGCCAATGCCGTTCTGGCTGGGCAGGTGGCTTTATCTTTCCTGCTGTTAGTAACCGCGGCGCTCGTGTTGCGCAGTATCGGGCGGGCCTACGATATCGATCCAGGGTTCCAGACCAAGCACCTCGCCGTCATTATGACGAATCCCGGACAGGCGGGATACAGCGAGCCGCGAACGAAAGCGTTCTACAAAAAAGTCCGCGAACGTGTGGCCGCCATGCCGGGCATTGCGTCGGTTTCCTGGGCGTCGGATCTGCCGCTGTGGGCGCGACCCGCGACCGGCCTGCGAATCGAAGGCCGCGTGCGGCGTTCTCAATCGGATATCCTCGCGTCTATTGTCAACATCGTCGATACCGGATACTTTGAAACCGCAGGTGTCCCCATCGATCGCGGCCGGGCATTTACGAATGCTGACCGGGACAACACAACCCCGGTAGCGATTGTCAATGAGAAGCTCGCGCATGACCAGTGGCCCGCCGGGAAGGCATTGGGGAAACGCATTCAAATCCCGGGCGAAACCGTCATGCGCCAGATCGTCGGCATTGCCCGAACAGCGAATTATTCCTCGCTCGCCGAGCCGCCGCAGCCTTGCGTTTACATGCCCCTCAAGCAGCACTATTCCGACGCCATGACGTTGTATCTGCGCACAAAAGGCGACCCGCGGCAGATGTTGCTTCCGGTTCAGCGCCAAATACGTGCCGTTGGGCGGGAAATTTGGGTCAATGACATGCGTACCGGCCCTCAGATCATCGACAACGGCCTGTTCCAGGCAAAGATGGCCGTGGCGCTGCTCACCGTGTTTGGGCTGCTTGCGCTTGGGCTGGCCAGTATCGGGCTGTATGGAATCCTGGCCTATTCGGTCAACCAGCGCACTCGCGAAATTGGCCTTCGTATGGCGTTGGGCGCGACGCCCAGAGCCGTCGTCCGGTTAGTCCTGAAACAGGGCATGTCGCTGGTCGCCATAGGAGTACTGATCGGCTTCGCGGTAGCGTTGGCTGTCGGCCATCTCTTGAGCCGGATGCTCTACGGCATTAGTTCGAGCGATCCGGTGAGCATCGCGGCAGCCGCATTCGTCTTACTCGCCGTCGCCTTTATCGCCTGCTACGTTCCGGCGCGCCGGGCCAGCAACATTGATCCGTTAATAGCCCTCCGCGAGGGCTGATACAGAGCCCCGAGCGTCAGCGAAGGGTTGGAGAAAACTACTATGAAACAACTGCTGATATCTTTGATGTTCGCGAATGCCGCGCTGCTGGTCTTCGGCGCAGTGCAGCACGCCGGGATCGCCCTCGGGCCTTTCCGCGAGCCGCCAATCCATCCGGCGGCAATCGTCGAATCGATCTGCGCAGCCGCGCTGATTTGTGGCGCTGCCATGATCGCAGTGTCCGCCCGGGGTGCGTGGCCCGCGGCGCTAACAGGAAACTTCATTACGATAGCGGGAGTAGTGCTTGGTATCGTCGCGCTGGACCTCGGGTTTGGACCGCGCACCGCAAGCAACGACCTGTATCACAAAATCATGCTCGCGCTCGCATTCGCCTCGCTGATTGTTTTGTTTCTTCCCCAGGGACGCTCGGCGGTGAAACCCGCCTCGTTACCGTAGAAGCATGGAAGTGATCTCCTCGCACGAAGTACTGAAAAACAAATTGTTCACCATCACCGACGAAGTCGCCAAGGATCCCGGCGGCTTCGAGATCCGGCGCTACATCGTCCGCCATCCCGGCTCGGCCGTCATGATGCCGCTGGATGCGGACCAACGCGTGCTGCTGGTGAAACAATTTCGCTTGCCTGCGGAACAGGAGATGTGGGAATTGCCCGCCGGGCGCATCGATCCCGGCGAATCGCCTTTGCAGGCGGCCCAACGCGAGCTGCGCGAGGAGACCGGATACGCTGCGAAACGCTGGGATCTGTTGGTTGCGTTCTGGCCCAGTCCCGGATACGTCGGCGAAAAGATGAATCTCTTCCTGGCTCGCGATCTGACGCCCGGCGAACAAGATCCCATGGAAGACGAGCGCATCGAAACACGCTGGTTCACCAAAGAAGAAATCGCCTCACAGATCCGGGCAGGGAAGATCCAGGACGGCAAAACCATCATCGGTTATTTCATGTGGCTGGATCGGCCTAACCGTCACCTGGCTTCGTAGCTGCGCGATGCTCGGGGACAGGCGACTCTGTCCCAAGCGGTTTTGGCGCGTGGACAGAGCCGCCTGTCCCCCGTTTGCCCCTCACGATCGCGGGCTGGGCATTCTTCTCTTGCCAGCTGCTCTCATCCGCGCCGGGCAGGTGGTAGATAATGACTTTGGTGCCTGCCTTGACACAGCCCGTGCGATCCGCACATGAAGGGCAAATCGAACTGCCGCCTGGTCTCGACCGCGAAACGCTAGTCCGCGTTTTCCGGCTGATGTGCTTATCCCGATGCCTCGACGACCGCGAAATTCTGCTCAAGCGTCAGAACAAAATCTTTTTTCAGGTCAGCGGGGCCGGGCACGAGGCGGTGCAAATCGCCGCCGGCCTGCTGGCGCGCCCCGGACACGATTGGGTGTTTCATTATTACCGCGATCGAGCGCTCGCGCTGACGCTGGGAATCACGCCCGAAGAGATGCTGCTGCAAGCGGTGGCCGCGGCGCGCGACCCAAGCTCCGGCGGCCGGCAAATGCCTTCGCATTGGTCCTCGCCCGCGCTGCATCTTTTTACAGGCTCTTCGCCCACCGGGTCGCAATTCGTGCAGGCGCTCGGCTGCGCGCTGGGTAAAATTCTGGAGGGCGAACGATCGGACGAAATTACGCTGGTGACCTGCGGCGAAGGCGCCACCAGCGAGGGCGAATTCTGGGAGACCATGAACGCCGCCTGTCTGGACCGCCTCCCGCTTGTGGTTCTGGTCGAAGACAACGGCTATGCGATCTCGGTTCCGGTGGAATATCAAACCGCGGGCGGCAGCGTCGCGCGCCTGCTTTCCGGGTTCCCCGGGCTGTTCCGCGTGGAAACCGACGGCGCCGATTTCCTGGAGTGCTACAAAGACCTGAGCCGTGCATTCGAGTATGCTCGCGCCGGACGCGGACCCGCCATTGTGCAGGCTTCCGTGATCCGGCCCTACTCGCATTCGCTGTCCGATGACGAACGCCTGTATAGGGCTCCGGCCGAGCGCGAACGCGAAGCGGCGCGCGATCCGCTCAAGACGTTCCCGGAATTTCTGGTGCGTGCGGGCGTGCTCGATCGCGCCGCGATCCAGCGCATGTCGCGCGAGATCGAAACCGAAGTGGCCGCGATTACCCAACGCGTGCTGCCCGAACCGCAGCCTGCACCCGCTACCGCGTTGCGCTATCTCTATTCGGAAAAGATCGACCCGCAATCGAGCGCATTCGAAGCCGAACCGCACTTCCAGGGCGAGCCGCGCACCATGGTGGACGCCATCAATCAAACGCTAGCCGAAGAGATGCGGCGCGACCGGCGCATCGTCGTTTTCGGGCAGGACGTCGCGGATTGCAGCCGCGAAGAAAACCTGGCCGTTGTCAAAGGCAAGGGCGGCGTGTTTAAGGCCACCGCCAACCTGCAGCGCGAATTCGGCGCTCGCCGCTGTTTCAATACGCCGATCGCCGAAGGCTCCATTATCGGCAGAGCCATCGGCCTCGCCGTGCGTGGCATCAAAGCCGTGGCCGAGATCCAGTTCTTCGATTACATCTGGCCGGCCATGATGCAGCTTCGCGACGAGGCCGCGAATATCCGCTGGCGCTCGCATAACGGTTTCTCCTGCCCGATGGTGGTTCGCGTCCCAATCGGCGGCTATCTCACCGGCGGCTCCATTTATCACAGCCAGTCCGGCGAAGTAACGTTTACGCACATTCCCGGACTGCGCGTCGTGTTTCCCTCGAATGCGCTCGACGCTTCCGGTCTGCTGCGCACCGCGATTCGCTGCGATGATCCCGTGCTGTTTCTGGAGCACAAAAAACTCTATCGCGAGCCATACAACCGCGCTCCGCATCCCGGAACCGATTTCACGAT
>JBOGMI010000882.1:0-1629 GCA_050746645.1 Bryobacteraceae bacterium
ACAAGCCCAGTCACATTTCTGGTCACCGCCGGTATAGCGGGCGTTGAGCAGGCACACAACACGTTTCCCGGCTATGGCCAAGAGTCGCAGGGCTATGGAAAGCGGTACGCAGCGGCGTATGCCGATAACCTAACCAAGACCATGCTGGGAAGAGCAGTCTTTCCGGCGATCCTGCACCAGGACCCTCGATACTTCTACGAGGGATCCGGCACGATCCGGTCGCGAATGCTCCATGCCCTCATTTCCACGGTCGTTTGCCGCGGAGACAATGGACGGCTCGAACCCAACTATTCGTATATAGCCGGCAGCTTCGCGGCGGCCGGTCTTTCGAATTTCTACCGAGCTCCTGGGGACCGGCGACTTGGCCTCACCTTCCGCAACGGACTGGTCATCTTAGGAAGCGGCGCAGCTGTAAATGTGTTGCGCGAATTCTTTTCAAAGAAGCTGACGCACAATGTGCCTAAGTTTGCGAATGGTAAGCCGTAGAGCGGTTGGCGCCTGCACATGGTCGGAGGGCTGACGTAAAGTTGGATCAGGGCCTTCATCAAATGCAATCCGCGCTTGTGACGAATAAAGGAACGTCATGCAGCTAACCGGCGTTATGGGTACGTTGGAATAGGAGTTGCCTCCACCAGAGCGGAAGAACTTTTGTGTATATTCACTGCCTATCCACAGGTCCACGCCTCACCCGGTCGCGCCCTGGCTCTTGGCGGCCGCATCTTTGGGATGATCCTCATCGGCGCGTCCCTAAGTGGGCTCCTTTACTCCCAATCGCCGAATTCGCCTCCTGATATTTTGAATGCCCTTGAGTGCCACACCTGCGAGTTAATAACGGCCCGTCCCAATCTGGCGCTAAGCCTGCTGAAAGGCGCCTCGGCCGACAGTGTTTTGCCTTTGAGTATTCCATTGGCGACTTCAGAGGATCGAATGTCAAAAAGGGATTTACTGGGTCTATGCAGTTTAGCCTGGATCCTGCTTTCGGCGACGCCGGCCTTGGCTGCAAACCAGGATTCGCTCAATACCCTACTGCAAAATGGCAAGATCGGTTATCGGCAGTGCCGCGCGCTCAGCAAGTCTTACGGCAACGCGGGCGAGGCAACGCAACGTGCGCCGAAAGGTCGAAATCTGCCAAAAAAGAAAGCGTCCGCCAAAGCTTCGAAGCCCAAATATCATTCGGCCGAAATACCGGAAATCGGGATTGCAACCGCGGACCGCAATCTCACGCTTCGCCTTGGCGGCGAGGTTCAGGCGGATGCTGCCTCCTACGGTAAGGACAAAAAGGTTCGAGGCAACGGCTGGCAATTTCGGCGTGTCCGGCTATTGGTAGCCGGCGAAATCTTCGACGATTGGGCCTACCAAGTCGAAGGAGGTTTCCGCAATAATCGCCTCAGCACGCTGCACCATTCTTATCTGAGATACAATGGCCTGAACAGCTTTCACAACTTCAGTATCACTGTCGGGCTGTTAAAGCAGCCGTTTTCACTCCAGCAGCGCACTATACAGCCGCGCATAAGTAAAGGGACATAACGGTTAGCAAAAAGGCGACAGATAGGATCGGATCAGTTGAGGGTGAGACTGCATCTCTCCGAAGACGCGCGTCAGCGTGGCGAGTAGTGCGTCCAGGCCGCC
>JBOGMI010000883.1:0-1797 GCA_050746645.1 Bryobacteraceae bacterium
CGGCGTGCCCTTCTCGCTCCGCTGGGTCGCCGACGGCGAGCAGGCGATGCAAGCCGCCGGGGAGTTCGGGCGCAGCGAGCGGGTGCCCGATATCGCGCTGCTCGACTTGAATCTGCCGCGCGAGGAGGGCGATCACGTATTAGCGCTGCTGCGGCGCAATCCCTCCTGCAAGGATCTGCCCGTCATCGTGATGACCTCTTCCGACAGCCCGCACGATCGCGATACCGCCGAGCAATTCGGCGCCGCTTTCTTTTCCAAGCCTTCTACCCTGAATCAATTCCTGAAGCTTGGCGATTTGGTCAAATCGATGTGCCGCGGCGCCTGACCGGCTACGTGGTCGCCGCCGCCTTCTCGGTCAGAGCCGCCACGCCCGGCAGTTCGGTCCCGCCCAGAAACTCCAGCGAGGCGCCACCGCCGGTCGAGACATGGGTGATCTTGTCCGTCACCCCGGCGCTCTTGATGGCCTTTTCCGAATCGCCGCCGCCCACCACCGAAATGGCGCCGGATTCCGCTACTGCCTTTGCCAGCTCCACCGTGCCGCGGTCGAAGGGCGGCATCTCGAAAATGCCCATCGGCCCATTCCAGATCACCGTGCGCGAGCCGCGAATGATTTCGGCATAACGCGCCGCGGTCTCCGGCCCGATATCGACGCCGATTTCCTCCGGCGCGATCGCTTGCACGACATGGTGCTCCGCTCCGGGCTTAATCTCGCGAACCACCACATGGTCCACCGGCAGAATCAGCTTGCCGCCGGCCTGCTTGAGCAGTTTGCGCGCCAGATCGACCTTATCCGCTTCCACCAGAGATCTGCCTACCGGCTCGCCCTTCGCCCGCAGGAACGTGTACGCCATCGCACCGCCGATCAGCAAAGTCTCTACCACCCCGATCAGGTTTTCGATCACTTCGATCTTGTCCGATACCTTGGCGCCCCCCAGCAGCCCCACGCAGGGCCGCTCCGGATGGCTGGTGGCGCGCGTCAACCATTCCAGTTCCTGATCCATCAGCATGCCGGCGGCCGCCAGCGGAAAATGGGAAACCATGCCCACGGTCGACGAATGGGCGCGGTGCGCGCTCCCGAACGCATCGTTGATATAAATGTCTGCCAGGGAAGCAAGCTGGCGCGAGAAATCGGGATCGTTTGCCTCTTCCCCCGGATGAAAGCGCAGATTTTCCAGCAACAGCACCTCGCCCGGTCTGGGCAGCATGCCTGCTACCTCCGCCCCGACTGAATCGGGCGCCATGGCCACCGGCCTGCCCAGGAATTCGCTGAGCCGCCGCGCCACCGGAGCCAGGCTCATCTCGCGATTCGGCTTGCCCTTGGGCCGGCCTAGATGGCTGGCCAGAATGACGCCTGCCCCGTGTTCCAAGGCGTACTGAATGGTGGGCAGCGAGGCCCGGATCCGTTTATCGCTCGTGATCTCCTGGCCCTTTTCCGCCAGCGGCACATTAAAGTCTACCCGGATAAATACGGTCTTATCCCTCAATTCCAGGTCTCGGATCGACAGCTTGCTCATGGAGTCATTGTAAAGGGCAGCGGGGGCGGGGAAGTTCCCAGGCCCCGCTCGGCCCTTTTTTGAGCAAATCCTTCGACAAACCGAAGTACCTGTGGAAAAATGTTATAGAAACTTTGGACATAGGTCGAACAGTACTTTTGGAGCATCTGCGGCGGTAAGGCGGACGAAAAGAGGTCTAGAACATTTTTCCCGGCCGACACTATAATCCATAACGCGGCCGAAACAGCGTTGGAATTTGGATGTTAACGGTACCGATACGAGTTTTGATCGCCGATGCGCACCC
>JBOGMI010000884.1:0-2877 GCA_050746645.1 Bryobacteraceae bacterium
AGATGCTCGATTCCTGGCAGCTCTCGCCGGACGGGCAAACGCTGACCACCACCAGCCACATCACCACCGCAAAGGGCTCGGTGGATCTGAAGCTGGTCTGCATGAAGGAGAAGTCAGGCCGTTAACGGACCGAAAAAATGCTGCGACTGACATGGTGCAGGTGGATCGTCCCCAGCAATCTGGTTTGTATGCATTCATGGCTGTAGTGCTTGTTGCTCTTGCTTACCGAGGGCATGCGCGGTATGATTGTTCTCGGTAAACGAGAGCATGAGCAAACCTTCCGATCTGGTGCGCGGGACGGAGGCCTGAGATGCGGCTGGAGCATTGGTTCTACACGATTCCGCTGCGGCTGCGAACGCTGTTCCGGCGCAAGCACGTTGAGCGGGAATTGGACGAAGAGCTTCAGTTTCATCTCGCGCAACGCGTCGAACAAGAGATCGCCGCGGGCAAGACACCGGACGAGGCGCGCCATGCCGCACTGCGGGCGATGGAAGGCGTCGAGCAGAAGAAAGAACAGTGCCGCGACGCGCGGCGGGTGAACTGGATCGAGGAGTTCTTCCGGGATCTGCGTTATGCGTTCCGGCATTTGAGTAAGTCGCCGGGCTTTACCGCGGTTGCGATTCTCTCGCTGGCGCTTGGGATTGGAGCGAATACCGCGATTTTCAGCCTGATTAATGCGGTGATGCTCCGCGACTTGCCGGTGAAGAGCCCCGAGCAGCTTGTTTTATTGGGAAAAGGGCAGGCGCCCGGCAGTAACGGCGGCTTTGCCTATACCGAGCTGTATTCGTATTTGTTTTATCAGGAGTTCCGACAACAAAACCAAGTCTTCTCGGGCGTGAGCGCTGAATTCAGCAGCCTGTTTAGAAGGATGCACGGAGAGGTAGGCAAGAGCTCCCATTTGGAACCGATGAACCTACAATTAGTTTCCGGCACTTACTTTTCGATGCTGGGCGTGAAGCCGATTCTAGGGCATTCCTTCACAGCGGCCGATGATGAACCTGCCGGAGGCCACCCGATAGCCATGATCAGTTACTCGTGGTGGACACGCCGCTTCGGGCGCGACCCCTCGATCCTCGGCAGAACGATCACCTTCGGATCAACGGCTTACACGATCATCGGCGTGACGCCGCCGGAGTTCTTCGGCACGATCGTTGGCGAATCGCCCGATCTGTGGATTCCGCTGTCTATGGAAAAGCAGATTTCGCCGGGCTGGAACGGCTTGGACAATACACAGTTTCAATCGCTTTGGATTCTGGGCCGGCTCAAACCGGGCGTTTCCCTCGCGCAAGCGCGAGCGAACGTGAATGTAGCCGCGCGGCAGATCTGGCGCAGCCAAGCCGGTTCGGTTCTCAGCAAGAAACAACAGCAAACACTGGAGCGTGCCCACATCCAGATCACGCCGATAGCAAGAGGGCTCTCCAATGTACGTTCGGAATTTTCGCTCCCGTTGAAAATCCTGATGGCTCTCGTTGGGCTGGTGCTCCTGATCGCCTGCGCCAATATCGCCAACCTTCTGCTTGCGCGCGCAACTGCGCGGCAGCGGGAGATCGCCGTACGTATGGCAATTGGTGCAAGCCGGGCAAGGCTGGTCCGGCAGATGTTCACCGAAAGCTTGCTGCTGGCGTTTGTTGGCGGCGCGCTCGGAATTCTGTTCGCATTCTGGGCCGGTCACGTGCTGCTCGGAATGGTTTCCGCCGGCCCCACCCCGTTGCCCGTCAACGTTTCCCCGGACGCACGAGTACTCTTCTTCACCTGCATTGTCTCGCTCGTCACTGCGTTGCTCTTTGGAAGTGCGCCAGCTTTGCGGGCGACCCGGATCGATCTGACTCCGGCGCTGAAGGAAGGGCGAGGCGCGGTTTCGGCGGCCAGCCACAACCGGCTCGCGCATACGCTCATCGTTTTGCAGGTTGCACTCTCGCTCGTATTGCTGATCGGGGCCGCGCTTTTTCTCCGCACCTTGGTGGATCTCTCGAACGTGGATACAGGGTTCAATAAGTCAAATGTTCTGCTGTTCTCGACTGATGCCGCGGCGATCGGCTACAAAGAGAATTCTCGTCTGACAAATCTTTACAGGCAAATCGAGGAGAGAGTGAGCGTCCAGCCCGGCGTGCGCGCCGCAAGTGTTTCAGCTCTTACCTTCCATCAAGGCCAATGGATTTCTTCGGTAACCGTAGAGGGACGGACTCCAGTCTCGGGAGATCGGACCGGGATCTATGGAAACACCGTGGGTCCGGGATATTTTGCGACCATGGGCATTCCGTTATTGGCCGGCCGTGTTTTTAATTCGCACGATACCGCGAAATCGCCCAAAGTTGCCGTGATCAACGAAACTATGGCGCGGCGGCTTTTCCCGGGCGCTTCACCCATCGGACGCCGGTTCGGCATGGGGACCGATCCTAAGCACAGCGGCGATATCGAAGTCGTCGGCGTGGTGAAAGACGCCAAGTATCAGAGCTTGCGGGAAGAGCCGTCGCCGACGGCTTATTATCCCTGCGCACAGAGCAGCGGCTATTTCAACGATCTCGAAGTCCGCTATGCAGGCGACCGGGCAGCGATCATCAAAGAGGTTCGCCGCTCGGTGGACAAAGTGGATCGCAACCTGCCGGTCTCCTATCAACGCACTCTGGCCCAGCAAGTCGAGCAATCCATTACGAGTGCAACGCTGGTTGCACAGCTTTCGACGTTCTTTGGCTTAGTGGCGCTGCTCTTGGCCTGCCTGGGCATCTACGGCCTCATGTCCTATGCAGTTACACGGCGGACGAGCGAGATCGGCATCCGCATGGCACTGGGCGCGGAGCGCTCCAACGTGCTTTGGATCGTGATGCGCGAAAGCTTATTGTTAGCCGGGCTGGGAATCGCCGTTGGGCTTCCGGTCGC
>JBOGMI010000885.1:0-1400 GCA_050746645.1 Bryobacteraceae bacterium
TGAAAACATGGAGCGGGAGACGGGGATCGAACCCGCGACGTCCAGCTTGGGAAGCTGGCATTCTACCGCTGAATTACTCCCGCTTGCCTTCGTTTCTTATAGTTGGCTCATTCGACAGGACTTCCGGCTCTTGCGATCCGTCTATCCCGTCTCTGTTGTCTGCCTGTTTCCGCCTGTTCGGATGCGAAAACAGACAACAAAACGGACAACACGGGCAGGGTGAGAATGTCCGCGCTTCCCGCGCTGCTTTCCGTCTGTTTCCCCATCTCGACCTACATTCTACCCCAGAGCCTTGGCCTTGTCCGGACAAATTCCTCCCGACCAATAATGTCCGTGCCCTCCATTGAATTCTCGATACGCTCCGGACGACTTCCAAGGCCGACTCGGATGCGTGCGGCACTTTTGCGAAAAAGACAGAAGTCCGCTACAAATGAGATGAAAATCGCGCCCGCATTGGCGTGTCTGGAGAAGAAATCCAACGGAGTACCGTTATGCCTACCTCTCCCCTGCACTGTACATCCACTCTTCCGACAGTTTGCGACATTTTCGATCGTTTGCTTCAATGCGAGCGGCTGCTCACCGCACGAGAACTCGCCGCGATTCTTAACATT
Organism: Bryobacteraceae bacterium; assembly: GCA_050746645.1. Lineage (GTDB taxonomy): Bacteria > Acidobacteriota > Terriglobia > Bryobacterales > Bryobacteraceae > Bog-105. The sequence continues at coordinate 612 of JBOGMI010000885.1, forward strand.
AAGCCGAAAACGATTTACAGTTATGCCGAACGCAATCTGATTCCTTCCTTTAAGATCGAGTCAAACGTCCGATTCTGCGGAAGCGATGTGGCGAAGTGGTTGCGCCAGCGTGGCGGTTATGGAACGAACCGTTCCGATATGCTGGCTGATGGGGCATTTCGCCATCGCGCTGAGCACCGTGCCAGCCTGTGAAGAGTTAAGATCCCGGGCTCCGGCACACGTATACCGGACGGCACGGAGAGAAAACTGCAGCTCATAGGATCGCACCGCATAGCGGCCGAGAACCGCCCCAGAATCTGTTCCGCTCGAGCCGATTGCGACCCGTTCGCGATGGATACTCGGCTGGCAGCAACAAGAATCGTGGACGATTTAGTAAGCGGCGCGGGTTTCATCGAAAAGGGCGGCGGTCGGCTCCAGTTTATGTAGGTGTGATCTACCCGGAGCGCTCGTTTATTCCGAGAATTGTTTCCCCCTATGATCTCCGCGCGACATCTCCCGCATTTTTGGCCAAACGATCGATACCCCATAAAATTCTGAATGGGTTCAGATGTTTGCTCGAGACCGCTGCGCGAGAGCCTGGATTAAATTTTTGGAATGGCTTGTAAAAATCACGGTTGGAGCGACGAGCACCCGAGGAGTTTCCGCAGATGTTAGCGAACGGTAAAACAAGCAGTCTGTTTGCGAACGATAAGGGGAATTACCCGCTGGAGGGCAAGCGGTACCGCTTCTTACCGACCGATGATCGCCTATTACTGGGAGCCAACTCTTTCGAGGAACTGCAGTCCGCAA
>JBOGMI010000886.1:0-1493 GCA_050746645.1 Bryobacteraceae bacterium
CGTCGGCGGAAGGGCCGTAGAGCGCGGGCACGGGGATGCCGTTCAGGCGCAGATAAACACCAAGCTGGGCCACGTGGTGAATGAGATGGTTGAAACACATGCGGCGAAAGCTCAGCGAGCGCGAATCGTTCGAGATCGTCTGCTCGCCGAAGCGGAAGGGCCAGGGCGCGGCCAATTGTTCGTCGGTGGCAGTGCTCAAAGCGGCGCGGCATATCGCGGCGCTCTCGTCGAAGCGCTTGAGGCACTCCTCACACGACGAAAAGTCGAGGCTGGGATGCGGATGGCTCGGCGCTGCCAGATCCATGCCTGCGTCTTGAATCAGATAGCTGCCGAATCGGGGCAAGGTGGCGCAATGCATGGCGAGCCGGCCCAGCGGCATCGATTTCTCGTGCGGTTTGAAATCGGAGCGGTCGTCGGGAACTCGTTCGAGAGTGCGGCGCGTGTTCGCCATTTCGGAGTCGAAATCCTGGAGCAGCAGTTCGGCGGTTTTCATGTTGGGTTCTTTCAGCAAGATTTTACCTTGAGCGCAGGGCCTCGCCGGTTACAACCGGCGTAAGCGATCCAGTGTGCGAAAGATGGAAGGTTCCTCTTTGATCTCTGCCAGCGGGCGCAGTTGGTGTTCGACGTAGGCCCAGTCGAGCCGACCCTTCTGCCGAAGCGTAACGCCTTCGGCGTCGCGAACGTCGATCGGCCTTGAGGCAAAGAGCTTAAGCACAAGGAGATCTTCGGCCGAGCACGTTCGTACCGCTAAACCCGGGGCAAAAGAAAAGCGAGTGGCGCGGTCCACCAGCTTTTCCTCAAACTGCAGAGCGCCAAGGGAGACATCGATTCCAATGGCATTGGCTGTCTTGAGCAACAGCACCCGATTGCGTCGTGCAAATTCCTTTGCGTTCTCGATACGAACCGGATAAGCCGCAGCGAGGCTATCGATAAACTGCTCTTCGTTTCCGAAACCGCAGAGCAAACTAAGATCGATATCCCGCGTGACACGCGGTTCGCCCCATCGTTGAACCGCAAGTCCGCCGATGAAACAGCATCGCCAGCCTCGTTCGTCGCAAAAGGTCTGCAATTGTACGGCGGCTTCGAAAAGGTCGATCATCGTTTGAGCTTCTTCAGCAAACGCTGCATTTCCACCAAGCCCGAAGATGGCCGGGGCGGCTGCGAACGCACTGCGTGGTTGAAGGCGGGTTCGAGCGCTGCCAGCACTTGGAGGTTGTCCAGTTTGCCGATCTCCCTCTGCCGGATCGCCTCAAGCTCTGGTCCGGCTTCGACCCAGGTACGCACCCAGCGCTGCAACGTTTCGCGATCATCCATACTTCAGTTTCACCCATGTGCTGATATTGAATATTGAGCGAGCTTGCACAGAAACACGAAATCCGTCTCCGGGTCCGCTACGCCGAAACCGACCAGATGGGCGTAGTTTATTACGCAAATTATCTCGTGTGGATGGAGATCGGGCGCGTCGAGTTTGTGCGTTCGCGCGGACTCGATTA
>JBOGMI010000887.1:0-2106 GCA_050746645.1 Bryobacteraceae bacterium
TGTTGACGAATCCGCCCAAAGCCTTGGGATTTCCCAGCGTCGCAAGGAGTCTCGGATGCTGGCCCTGTTCGGTCTGTACGACCTGGCCTCTCCAGGCGATAATACCGCGCCCGGTCCCCTGTTCATAGAATTGGCCAGTGAAGTTATTTCGCCCATCGAAATCGAACTGAGGTCCCATCATGTTCCATTTTGCCTGCGAGGCCCTGCTCGGCGGCGTGCCGCGCGGGTGGCCGCCGGGACAAGCGCCGCTCGGGCGCCTCCTGCGGGAAGCGGGCGCCGGCCTCGGTTTCTGAATCGCGCCGCGATACTGGATGCCGCTGTTCACGTTGGCGCCTTGGCCTTTCATCTCCAGCTTTAGCTTGAAATTCGCCGGATGCCCGCCTTGCCAGACCAGATAAATCGTTCCCGTTGGCTTCTCGCAAGTGGATTCGACCGTGATGGCGCCGTTCTCGACGTGCCAATAATGTGTGTCTCCGCTCCACCCCTTCAGATCTTTGCCGTCGAAGATGGAGGTCCAGCCGGCGTGGTCGTTGAAGTTGATGGGATCGGGCTGAGTGAAGCCGAAATGGCGGTGGTGTGTCGCCGGATGCTGCGCCCAAAGCGTGATCGCAGCAAGAGTGCCCGCAGCGATGGCCGGAAGGATGAAATTTTGCAAACGGATCGTCATATTCAATGCTCTCAACGCTTGATATAGATTCCGAACTGCCAAAGTGTGTTATCCGTGGTTGCGAAGTACACACGCCCGTTGGCAACCGTGATGCCGGTAAGAGCTGCGGAAGCAGCAACCTGGTCGCCCGTCGAATAGAGCTGCTTGCCGGTTGTGGCATCAAGAGCATAGAGGGTTGCATGGCTATGCGGGCCGGCATCGAGCGCAAAGACAATTCCCGTTGTGGTTACCGGCGGCTCGGGCGATCTCATATCGGGCGAGACCCACGCGCGCACGAGAGTGGGCTTGCCGTTTTGGTCTTCTACTTTAAACGCGACGATGGCTCCATGGGGCGCGTTCGCACCGTCCACGGAGCCGCGGACCGGAACAAAGAGCCACAGCGTGTGGGAATCCGAATCCCGCCAGATAGCCATCGCTCCCCAGGCGCCTTGCGAGGAGAGTGGCTGCGTTTGATTCACGGCCGCTGGATCGCCTCCCGTCAGAGACTGCGAGTTGAGCAAATACAGGCGGCCGTTCTTACTCGCCACGACCACCAGGTTCTGCCCCTTTAAGTTGAAAACGGCGGGCGTAACCGGCGCGGCGCCGCCTGGAATGGTGAAGGAGCCTTTAAGCTGTAAAGTTTTGGCAGTAAGTGCATCCAATTTGCCATTGCTGGTTTGCACATAAACGGTTCCATTGCCTTCGACCACAGGGCCGCCCAGGCCGACAGGATTTGCTTTGGTTACAAACGAAGCAACTTTTCCGGTGACGGTGGCGGGATCGCCGCTCATATCAATGGCCCAAACCGCATTGGGTGCGCCGCCACAGCCGTCGCTGGTTGTGGTGTAGATTACGCCGTTGACCGCAGCCAGACTCGAAGCTTTCGCGTGGGCGGGCAGGAAGTGCACCGGCGGAAAGAGATCGCCGCCGGTCGAAGGATTCAGCCGATGCAGCATGCCATCGCCGGAAACCGCGTAGATCGGCTGCTGCCGGATGGGGTTTGGCTTCGATCGACGCTGGTACCCGCCGCCAAAAATGGATCGCCGCATCATGGCGGGTGTTGCTGTTATCCCGCCCGGGCAGACGCCGGGAAGATCCACGTTGGTTGCATGGTCGAGCTGGCGCTTCCAAAATGTACGATTAAAATCGGCTTGGATGGCCCAGATCTTGCCGGAGGCTCCGCCAACAATTGCCAGCTCTCTGATTCCCGCGTAGGAGATAATCCCCCCTTCGACAACCGGAGGCAGCACCGCGTGCGGTCCGTAATGGCCGTTCTTCAACTTCCGTTTCCAAAGAAGCCGAATATCTTTCGCATTCTCTTTCGTAAGCCAGTTATCGTGCGCTTCCCAGCCGTTTCGCTGTGGGCCGCCGCCCCAGGAATTCCAGTTTGAAGTACCGCCGAACTGCGCGCTTGCCAGGCAAGCACAACTCAGTGCGAGGAGAAGATCAATGGCCAGTGT
>JBOGMI010000888.1:0-1175 GCA_050746645.1 Bryobacteraceae bacterium
GCGAGCAGGCTGAGGTCGATGCCAAATTCCAGCCATTGCATGAGGCGGATGTGATAGCGAATGCTCAGGGTTCCCAAGCCGACGAGGAGCAGGAAGGCAAAAAACAGGAGCGCGATCCAGGGATTGTCGTCGAGCGTTTGCGGGCGGGAAGCACGGGAGCCGCGAGCATACATAACCTTGCCTCAAAAAAATGCGATGGTGCGGAAAGTCAGAACCAGCCGAGCTCGATGGCCACGGACGCAAGCTGCACCAGGCCGGCAAATAAAATCCAGCAAAGCGGCCCGAACAGCGACCGTTCCTCGCGCACATGCCGGATGACTCGAAACATTCCGAACACACCTGCAACCATAGCCAGCAGCCGCTCGGGATGCAAACGGAAAAAGAGCGGCAGGCGCAGGTCGGGCGGCAGGGGGCGATGGCCGAACCAGAGGATGGCTGCATAGACGGCGACGATCGCGGCAAAGACAACTACGGTCCCGTAAAACCGCACTTCTTCGCGGCGCCACCACATACGGAACCAGTTCATAGAGCGGCGGCTATTGAAAAAAGGAGAACCAGAGGAACGAGACGGCGCCGAGGCCCGCAATCCACAGCGCGATAAGCACAGGCAGCTTCGGTGCGGGCCGCCGGTTCGGCTTGAGCGGATTGGCAGGTTCTAGAAGCGCTACCTTCCAAGGAATGGAGAGGCCGGTATCCCGGTCGCGCGCGAGCAGTTGCAGGAAGCGCTTATGTACGATCTCATGCGCCACGGGTTGAAGAGAGCCGGAGAGCCCGCTCGCTTCCTTATATAGAGGTTGCGGCTGGCTGCTCATGGGACCACCACCGCCGCTGCAAGCGGGGAAGCATCTTGGGCGGGGAGAAGCAGACGGATGATCAAAGGAGAGCGTTCCTGTCCTGGGAGCCGCACACCCACGATTCCGGTACAGCTTGCGCCGGGTGCAAGCGACGTCGTGATCGATTCCCGCAACAGGAGGGGCAATGCGGATCCGCCTTGTCCGGGCAATGTGGCGGCGCGTTGCGGTGCGATCTGCATTGGCTGACCGGCATGAACGAAAGAGGGGGAATTCGCAATCGGCGTGACAGAAACGCGTGGCGCTTCCGCGAGCGTGAGATTCTTTTTGCTGTTATTGCGAATCACATAGCGGAGATATAAACGATCCTGCTTGCGATACACG
>JBOGMI010000889.1:0-2278 GCA_050746645.1 Bryobacteraceae bacterium
TCGACAATGCTCCCACCGCGCTCGATCTCGTGGGGCTTCCCATCCCGCAGCAGATGCAAGGCAAGAGCCTGCTTCCCCTGCTGAACGGCAAGGCGGTTCCAGACTGGCGGACCTCAATGTATTACCACTATTACGAATTTGGCGGCAACCACTGGGTTTATCCACACTACGGCATCCGGACGGAACGCTACAAGCTCATTAACTATTACAAGGAGAATGAATGGGAGCTGTTCGATCTGAAGAACGACCCCGATGAAATGGACAGCTTGTTTCAGTGGTCTGGATATAAGGTCCATCCGTCCTATAAAGAGATAACCCAGCAACTTGTCGGTGAATTAAAGCAGCTACGAGAAGAGTATAAGGATACGACAGGCTGGCCGGTGAAGTTATTGCCGACGAGAATCTACGACTAACCTGATGTCTTCGCTTCTGCCGGCGATTCGATAAGGCCGATCTCGAAGCCTGGATCGACGCCCGCCTAAATGGTGCCCGGGGTGGGACTTGAACCCACACTCGCCTTACGGCGAAAAGGATTTTAAGTCCTTTGCGTCTGCCGATTTCGCCACCCGGGCTTATTGATGCTAAAAGATCTGCGCAACGCCTCCCGGATACACGTATCGTGCGGTCCAGAGTCATTCACGTGTAGCAGGATAACAGATCATTTGCCGTTGGCGGTGAGGCGTTGGTGGATCGCACGCTGGGCTTGGGCGAGCTTCGGTTTTCCCAGGCGTTCGTAGACGCGGGCGAGGTGATAGTGGGGCATCGGCTCTGTCGGCTTGAGCTGGGTGGCGCGCAGCAGCTCGGGCGCGGCGTCCTTGTATTGATGCTTGTTGGCGAGCAGAAGGCCGAGCTGGTAGTGTGACTCCCAATCGTTGTGATCGAGTTGGATCGAGCGGCGCAGCAGCGCTTCGGCGCGCGCGCTGGTGTCGTCACTCGTGAGCAGCGCTTTGGCCAGCAGAAGCTTGGGCTTGGCGCTTTTTGGATTAGCGGCTCCCCATTTTTCATAATCCTGCGTGATCTCGGCCAGATGCGGACCGGCTTGGTCGAGGATGCGGCCGAGAAACAGATAGGGCTGCTTCACGGTTGGATCGAGTCGGATGACTTTGAGAAGCTCCACGATGGCGTCCGAAAAGCGCCGCTGCCCGTAGCGGGCGACGCCGAGTGCGAGGACCAATTGCGGGTTGTTGGGATAGGACTTCAGCGCGGCTTGGAGCAGATCCGCGGCGGGCGTAGGCTGCTGCCGATGCAGAAAAACTTCGGCCCAGGTGAAAGCCGCTTTGGGACTTTGCCCGGCAGCCTTCTCCGCCATGGCGGCGGCCGATTTTGAGTCGCCGGCGGCCAGATAAAGCCCAGCGGCGCGGCTCCAGGCGTGGCTGTCCGCCTTGCCGCTCTCGGCGTACTTCTGTTCCAGCGGGGCGGCGCGGCGGGGATTGCCGGCTTCGGCATAATACATGGCAAGGGCATGAGAAATGAGCGGATTATCGACGCCATCTTTCCCGGCTTTTTCCGCGGCGGAGGCGGCCAGCTTCGGCTGCTTCCTGCGCAGGTAAACCTCGGCCAAAGCGCTCCAGACGTAGGGATTATGGGGGTCGAGCTGCTCGGCTTTTTCGAGATCGGCGCGAGCTTGTTGGAGATGATTTTGCTTGAGCGCGAGAAGGCCCTGCTGCAGGAGAGACTGCGTATGCGCGGGGTCTGATGCCGCGAGGAAAAGGAGAAGGAGGAACAAACTACCAATTTAGTAAACCGCTTCCTATGGCCGCGGCTCTGTGATGCGAAATAAGACGGAAGGGTAAGCGGCCCAGATTAAGGGCGCTTAGGCTTCCGGCTCAGATTCAGGATTCAGGTAATGGACAAGAATTGGCGGGGACGACGGGGCTCGAACCCGATAAGCAGCGTACCGGGTAGTGTCATGCAGTGCTAAGTTGCTGATTTTGTTGACATCGGGTTTCACGTCTGACGGCCTATATCAGCGTGTTTTGGCGAGATGTTAGCCGGATGTTAGCCGGAACGCTTCCCGGCCGCCTTCTTCGCCCGGACCTTCGCACTGGCAGCCGCGGCCTTCTTGGCAATTGCCGAGCGCTGGGCGGGCGTGAGCTTTTTCATGCGGGCTTTCCCGCTGAGCTTGCCGCCCTTGCGGCCCCACTCGCTCATCATCTCGCTGATGATCTGTTTTTTGTCCACCAGTTGCATTTTACATGAACTGAAGCAGTTTTAGCTATTGACATACTGAAGCAGCTTCAGCTAATATCATCTCATCCGGCCATTGCCGGGAGAAAGG
>JBOGMI010000890.1:0-3803 GCA_050746645.1 Bryobacteraceae bacterium
AGCGCTGCCTCACACCGGGACTCCTGTGGTCACGCGCAAGAAATTGCCCGCGCGCCGCAAACCTCGTTAAGAAACAATGGTTTACCCTGCAAAATTTACTCCGCCTCAGGGGTGAACATCCGTTATAGGCCAGCTCAATCCTGATCTTTTCCCAGGTACTCGGGAGGAACGTCGTCCTCAGGTACTTCTTTCGTTCTAACTTCGGCTACATCCGGATCGGGCGCATCTTCGAAGTCGCCAACCGCTTCCGCCTCCAAATACTGTCCTTCTTCAGTGAGTTCTTCGACCGATTCCGAGTCGGCTTCTGGGACGGCTGATAAACCTTGGATATCGCCCGACTGGCCAGCCGAATTCAGATCCGGCTTCGCTTGCTCGGCCGGCGTAGATATTCTGTCTTCCCGAGCTTTCTTTCTTGCTGTCATATAAATCGAACTTCGTATCGGCTGGCTCCGTTGCAGTTCGGCGTTCCCATCGCCATCGTTCGTCCACGCAGGGCTTGGACTCGTCCCCACGTTCCTGGGCAAGAATCAAATAATCGATACATCCCTTCGTCCTGCCTCCATAGTATCGGGAAGGTCGTCGGCGTTTGAGAGAGGCGCCTTCACGAAAGCGCATCGGCAGATCCGGATACACCAGAAATTCGCGGCCAAAGCCGGTCGAATCGGCTTTACCCTGTTCCATCATGTCTCGGCGGTATGCCGGTCGCGGCCGCCCCACATGATAACGGCGGTAGGAGCCGTATGAAACTTGCCTTACACATTCGCTATGCAACTTTTCAAGGAGGGACAATGAAATACAACTTTTTCTTACTCACGCTGATTGCCGCAGGCATGGCCGTTCTCGCTGGATGCGGTCCGCAGGTCGACGTCAGCGGTTCCTACAGCACCGCAGTGGATGCACGGAGCACCGAGGGTGTTTCCGTGGCAGGGGAAAGCCGAGGTGGTGCTCATACAAAACGGTCGGTCTCTGACCGGCAACGTCACCCTACATCATCCGACTGCCGGCACGATTCAAATTCCGATTACGGCAGGTTCGGTATCCGGCGGAAAGGTCGTGTTTTCGGCCATGCGCAGCTGCCGCTCGGCAACATCGCGCTTAGCTTCCACGGTACGGCAAAGGATGGCCGCATCGGCGGCAGCGTTAATGTGACCCTACATAGCTTGTTCGGGGGCGAAACCGACAGGGCAGCCTTGTTATTGGCAAAGTCGTGAACGGCTTTACGGCAGGCGTTGCCATGCTGAAAGCAGACTCCGGGGGAATCCGCGGCATAGCCAGGATTTCCCGCCATCCTTATATATGGGTGCCGCCGAAGCGCAAATTGCGAAACCTAATTTGGTTCGCGTGAACGGTTTGCGATTTTTCCGCCAATCGCACGCCTCCGGACGGTGCTACGCGGGCTCGGTTGCATGTTCTGTTCGGATTTGTTCTCGCGGACAGGATCGCTTTAATCCGCTCTCTTGATCGCTTCCGATTCGCGGCTGTTCGGCGCTCATCTTCTTTTGTTCCAGGAAGGCGGCCCTCCGATAGAGGATGACGCGACCGCGCGGTACCGCGAATTTGGCGCACGCGTTTGTGACGTGTTCAGTGCTGTTCCTCGAAATGAAGAAGCCGCAAAGCGATTGCGCGTAAATTACGGGCGCAAATGGTCGCCCGTTTTCTTTTCCTGCCTGACTGATCCTCCGGCGCTGCACGGTGTCAGCGCTGGACCGTGCCTGGGTTCGTTCGATCCACAGACGGAGTCACAACACCGTTTCCTTGCCTAGTTGAAACAGTTCGGGGGATCTACATAAAACCCTGGATCGACGGTTCCATAAAGCCGTTCCCGCCTGGCGATGCAGGCGATTCGTGTCTTTCAAGGAGATGAACCGAAATGAATGCCTCCCTTGCTCTTCGCTGGCGCTACGCCGATTGGATTGTTCTGTCCGCGCTGTATGGACGGAAGACTGCAAATACCGTGCTTTCCCGCCCCGCGAGAAAACCGGCTACCAGAGCGGCTGCTCCTGCCGGAATTCCGATCCCCTGCCGCCGCGCGGCATAGTTCCGTTCTCGATCCTTCCTTCCAGATTCCATTCGCGAATTCTGTTCCACCCTTCTGCTTCCGCTCTCACGCTCATCCGTCGGAACCGTCGTGTATCCGGCCGGTGAGTCTGAAGCGGAGGCGAAGGGGAACGTGTATTCAACGACACTCTAAGGAGAAAAAACATGTTTCGTTCCGAGCTAAAGATTCAAGTCCGGCTCACGATCGCTCTCGCCGAACTCGGCCTCGATGCGCGCGCCGGAGTCGATAAAGCAGTTCTTGCGTTCCTGGACTGGGCCGAAGGGATTGCCGTTCGCTGGATTCAAATGCCTGCGGGCGTCCTGCTGTTTGTGGCGGTTCCGGGCGACCCGTGCAGCGGAGCCTGCTACATCTACGAACGACGGCGCGGTGTGTTTTACCTGCTGGAGCTGGCAGATGAGCCAAACGGCCAGCTCACAACCGACGATTTCGAGCGGCTGCTGCGTGGCCATCGCTTGCTCAATCTTGCTCGGCGCCCCTGGTCACTGCGCGCCGAATCGCGAGACCCAGCTTCAAACGGCGCATTTGCATGTGCTGCCTGAATCGGGTATGCCTCTGCTGTGCTGCCGTACGCCCCTTATTCAGGAGCTGTCATGAATTACACCATCCGCGCGCTGGACGAGCACGCGCGCGACTACTGGGCGCTGTTTGTCAATCGCCCCGCCTACACCTTTCAATCCAAGCGGCCCGATGCTCACTCGGGCCGCCACAACTATTTCCTCGCTAAGGAATTCCTGCCGGACCAGGCGCCGGGGCCGCCACAAGGTCCGCCCAAGCATCTCGACGAAGCGACGATCCGGGCTCATCTGGAAGGCCGCCTCACGGTTGGTCTGTACGCTATGAACCCGGAGACCCAGCGCTGCAAGTGGCTGGCGATCGACGCCGATTACGAAGACGCTCTGTTCCATCTCGCCGAACTGCAATATGAGATGACCAAGCAAGGCATCGACGTGGTGGTCGAACAGAGCCGCCGCGGCGGGCACCTGTGGATCTTTTTGGAGAAACCCTGCCTGGCGCTCGAAGGCCGGCACTTTATCTCGTATCTGGCGCGCCAGCTCAGGGTGCCGATCAAAGGAAAGCGGAGCTCCGATGGAACGATGCAGGGCGACGGCATCGAAATCTTCCCGAAGCACGATGCGCTGCGGCCCGGGCAGTTCGGAAACGGGATGCGCGGCCCGCTTGGAGTACACCAGGCGACCGGTCTGCGCTATTGGTTTTACGGCGCCGACGATTTTACCCTCGCTGCGCAACTCGCCTACCTGAAAGAACGGCGCAAGCTGACGGAAGCGGAGTTACGTTCGTTTCTCGACCGGCTGCCTCCGCCGGAGCCGGAACCGAAGCCCGTGGCGGCAGTTGCGTCTCGCTCTTCGCGCTTCGAAGATCGTCCGCAGTTCACTATTCTCGATCACGTGACCGTCGATACCCGCCGGATATTGAGTGGCAATTACGTGGCCCAATGTCCTTCGTGCGCCGCGCAAGGGCGGGACAAACACGGCGACAACCTCCATATCAAGGTCGCCGATCCGCGCTTCTATCAATGCCGCGCCGGATGCGACCGCTATGCGATTCGGGAAGCATTGGGCTGCCCGATTCCTGCCGTCACCGGAGCCGCGCGATGAACGATGTCAGGGTGTACCACCCTCCGAACTGGAAGCCACTCGAGCGGTGGCTCCCCGCTTCTTTTTGCCGGCACGAGTTCGATTGGATGTGGCGCGACGAACATCTGGAGTGCTATCGCTGCCGCGAT
>JBOGMI010000891.1:0-4999 GCA_050746645.1 Bryobacteraceae bacterium
AGGATGCCAACGACAGGAACCAGGTCGAGCCGATGGTGGAGGCGGTCGAAGAGCAGTCGGGCCAGCGTCCCGAGGAGTTACTGGCCGACAGCGGGTACTGCTCGGAGAGCAATCTGGAGTATTTGGACTCGGCGGCCGAGCCGACGAAGAAAGTCGAGGCTTACATCGCGACCGGCCGCCAGAAGCATGGACAGGAACAGCCCTGCCCGCGCGGTCCGCTGCCGAAGGGCGCCACACGGGTGGATCGCATGCGGCGCAGAGCGCAGACCAAGGCTGGCAAAGCGATCTACGCGGCGCGCAAGGGCATCGTGGAGCCGGTGTTTGGGCAGATCAAGCAGGCTCGCGGGTTCCGGCAATTCCTGCTGCGGGGACTGAAGAAAGTGCGGGGCGAGTGGGCATTGGTGTGCCTCACGCATAACATTCTGAAGCTATACCGGCTTTGTTATGGCTAAACAAGACTGTACAAGCCGCCATCAAGCAGGGAAATATACTCCCGGCGGAGAATTTGTTGTTAAAGGACGCGAAGATATTGCGCGCAGGGCGCATTTATGCCAAGGTTCTACTATCTGCTCCCCTGCTTTTCCATCCTTGCTGAGTCTTTCGCGCGCTAATACTCGGGCGGACTCCTAGCGTTAGTTTCTTGCTCACATCGTGCAGAATCAACGTGCCGCCGAACGGATAATTCCGCGCCCCCAGAATATTGCTGAACTCCTCGCCGCCCCCTCCATCAATAGTCCAGCTTCCGATAGTCTTTTGCGCATACAGGGGCACTTTCCAGGAAGGTTTGCCCGCGCCCAGGTCTTTGTCCGGATTACCTTGAATGCGATGCGCGGCTCCGAGCAGTACCACGCGATGAAATCATCGATCGCGATGCCATACGCTCGTTGCGATTGTGGCGAACCCAATGTATTTAAAAGCGACAGTTTAGTATGGTCCAAGTCCGGAAGCCGCAGCACGCGCTTCGGAGCACTCTTCGGCTTTGATTTTGATCGCCTCATCAGGCGCGGGCCTCCTCACCCGCTTCCGATGAGCGTCTATCATGTCAATTTCCTGAAACTCGGTTTTCAGCCACAAGGTGGAACATCGGTAAATACTTGGCGACGAGGCAGAAACTATCTGCCGAGTTCAGGTGCCGCCCAACTTCCGGGTAGGCGACCATTCCGCTCAGCGTGAGTTGGCCATTGCCGTTGGCCGGCCCCGCGTTAAAGTTCCATACGGTTTCCTCTCGTGACCGAGCATTCTCCGTCATAACCATGGTTTGGGGCACACAGCTCGCAGCTTAGATATACGCGCGCAGTACCGCGTCCAACGCCGTATCGCCGGTTGGATATTTCACGCCATTCACGGGACTCCCTGCGTCCAGCAGCATCTTGACCACTTGCGCGAACTCGCCCTCCGGATGACGCTTCTCCACCAAGCGGTCGTGCAGCGCATACCCAAGAGGCGTGGCATCATACGCCGGATCGCGAATATCCACTGGATGCCCGCGCGCAATGAGCAGTTCCACCAGGTCACCCGAACCCGCCCACGCAGCATTGTGCAGCGGCGTGTAACCATGGCTCCGCTCCGGATGGGCGACCGGAAATCCCAGGTCGAGCATCAGCTTCACCGCATCGTAATGCGTGTTCGTCTCCCAGCAATACTTCGCCACGAGCTCGCGATCCACATCCGGCAGTTCCGGCACGATCTCCGGGTGCTCCTTAGCGATCGCCTCCGCCTCCGCGCGCCGCGCCAACACGCAGTTCACCAACAACCGCGTCGCCGTATCGCTCTCCGCGTACAGGAAATCGAACATCGCCTGGTGGCCCTTCATCAGTGCGATTTGGTGCGGATAAGAGTTGAAGCGCAGGGTCCATTGGTAGATTGTGCCGCCTCGCCCCTCATGACCAAGTGGTGGAAACTCCGGCAGCTTGCCGATCCGGTGCGCCAAGCAGCCCCGATCCTCCGAGACCAATCTCTCCGCCAGCGCCACATCGCCCAGCGCGGCCGCCAGAAAAATGTCCGCTTTCGCGCCGCGCTCCAACAGGAACCGCGCCACCTCAGGCGACTCGCCGATACTCCACTGCGCCGGCGTCGAATCGTGATCCTCGTCACGGGCGTCAATCCGAGCCCCACGATCCAAGAGCAGCGCCGCCACCGCCACCGTCCCCGCGCAATGCAGGGGAGTCCGCGCGTCCATCCCCTTCGCGTCGATCAGCGAAGTGTCCATAGCCAACATCTCCGCCAGCTTATCGGTCAGCCCTGCCCGCGCCGCCTCATGCACCGCCCGGTCCGCGTTTTGAGACATTGCCCCAGTGTAGTCGACTCCACTCCGATAGGGACGCGAAAGCTTGTCCCAAACATTGCGCTACATCTCTGACTTTGGCGTCGCCCGGATTAATGCTCATCTCCGGGACCTGATCTTGCGGGAGCACTGCGAATACAGATACGGAGCGGAAGTGACGCCCATACCGGGAATGTTGGCCGGCTGGATCTCTGTGAATCACTCCTTCTTGACGGCCGAGGATAGATCCACACATGGCGACTACCGCCGAGGAGACCTTTGCGCCTGACGCGCAAAGGTCCGGGCTGCCGATGATATGTGGTGATGGCACTGAGGTGTGCGTGGGGGCGAGTTCCCTCTTTGCTCTTGGTTCCGTTTCGGACTCGGAATCTGACTCTTCTTGACAGTAGCGGGGATCTCATCGTAAATTGGAATCGTGCGCTCCAGGCGCCAGCAGGTTCGCGCGAAGGGCTAAGCCCACTGTATCCATAGATTCACTGCACGTTCGTTGACCACGTGCTGCCTGATTGCGAACCGCAGGCTCAAGCATGGAGGTCGTAATGACGTCGCAGCCGTTACCCGAGCGTGCCAATCTTGAGCAGCTCAAAAAACAAGCCAAATCTTTGCTTCACGCCGCGAAGGCCACGGAACCGGTCGCGCTCCGCCGGTTTCAGGTGCTGCCTTTACTGGCCCGGCTCTCCTTCGCCGAACTCAGCGTCACCAGTCTCGCCTTGCACGACGCCCAATCCGTGATCGCGCGCGAATACGGCTTCAAGTCCTGGAATGAGTTGCGCGAACACGTGCAGGACCGTTCGCTGTCGTTTGCCGCGGCGGTGGACGAGTTCCTTCGCTGCGCCACCGGCGATGCGACGGCCCGCGCGCTTCGATTGTTGGCGCGATACCCCACCATGGCTCACGCCAGCCTGTACGCCGAGCTGGTCCTCGGCGATTCTGATGCAGTGGAGGAACGGCTGCGGAAGCACCCGGAAGCCGCGAGGCAACCGGGCGGAATTCAGAATTGGGAACCGCTTCTCTACGCCTGCCACACTTGCCTGCACCACGATGTGCCGGAACGTGCGGCCGGACTCGTCGCCATCGCACGTGGATTATTAGCTCGGGGCGCGAATCCCAATGCCGAATATCACTGGAACTGGCATCACGAGCTCCCGAGGACGGCGTTGTGGGGAGCGCTCTGCGCCGTTCATCACCTCCCGCTCGCGGAGGTCTTGCTCGAAGGCGGAGCGAATCCGACCGACGGGGTCTCCCTGCACATCAGCGCGGGAAGCGGCAATCTCCCTGCCCTGGAGTTACTGCATCGCTTTGGCGTTAACATCAACGGCATCCCTGGGGGAGTTCCGCCCCTCCGTTACATCCTGGGTTGGGCCGCTAACACGCCGGAGCGCACTGCCGGCATCCGCTGGCTGCTGGAGCACGGAGCGAACCCCAACCTTTCCTGGGATGAGGCCGGCGACGCTCCGCTGCACATCGCTGCCGAGCGATGGGATATGGCCATGATCGAACTGCTCGTCGAACACGGCGCCGATATTCATCAGCGGCGGCACGACGGCCGCACGGCGCACACGCTAGCCGAACTGCATGGGAATCCGGACGTAGCAGCATGGCTGCTCGCTCACGGCGCCAACGATGAGCTCTCGTTGTTGGAGCGTTTCGTAGCGGCCTGTGCGCGGGGCGACCGTGCGGCCGCCGAGCGGATGCTCGAAACGAGCCCCAATCTGCTCCGCGAGCTTCGTCGCGAGCATCATCTCATGCTGCACGTGCCCGCCGAGCGCGGTGACTCTGCCGTCCTCGAAACTATGCTCGCCTGTGGTTTCGACGCGAATGCGAAAGATAACGAAGGGGTCACGGCATTGCATCGAGCCGCGATGGCCGGCCGCGCTGATGCCATCCGCGTGCTTCTCGCCCACGGCGCATCCGTGAACGTGCTGGACGGCATGTTCTCGGCGACGCCGCTGGTCTGGGCATCCGAAGGATGGAGCCACGATCCTCATACGGGCGGCGCAGACCACATCGGCGTGGCGCGCATGCTCATCGCCGCCGGCTCGTCAATCGAGTGGATCCCTCCCGAAAAGGCGCCCGATCCCGAGGGCACGCAGGAGCAGTTGATAGAGCTGTGCCGCGCCGCCGCGGCGGCTTCCTGAAGGGCCGATAGGCAAAAAGGGGTTCGCTGTCGTCCGAGAAGTAGAGGGGTGACAACGACTCGTGCCGCGTTCCTGCCCGCAAAGCGGTATGCCCTCCGTTTTGTTCTGGGACAATGGCGGCTGGAGGCCATCAGCGAATCCGTTTCAGTGGTTCCAAGACAGGGTTTCGGGACACGTCCGGATTGCCGACACAATACAGAAACCGGACCTCACTTCTCCGATTTGCGCGTGAACAGATACGTGATCTTCAGCCACGCGGCGCGGAGCCACGTGTTCTGATTGACTGGCCAAGCTGCGTGCTGAAATAGCGTGGAATTCCCTTTTTCCCTCGTTCAGGCGGCAGGGCCAGCAAAATCTCCAGGGCACTGAAGGGCACTTGACTCTGGACTGCGCTCCAGATCGTACGATTTTGTTATGAAGAGTGTCGATGCCTGCCAACCTGAAAACAAACCCGCTCAAGAGCCCATCACAAGGGCAGGAAGAGCTTGCTGTAGCTCGCCCGCCGCGATGCGCTACTGGTGCGCCGCTTCTTTGATTGCCTGGGGACTACTGAGCCTCGCCGGTCTTTACTGGCGGC
>JBOGMI010000892.1:0-1403 GCA_050746645.1 Bryobacteraceae bacterium
AAATACAAACGCCAGTAGATATCGTAGCCGATCTCGTGCTGCAAGCTGCGAATCTCGCGCTCGCTTTCGCGGATCGCCGCCTCGATCGTTTCCACCCCGATCTTTTCGTGCTGGCGAAACGCGGACCACTGGCGCAATCCTTCCCACTTCCCGCGGATCGCCGTAAGCAGGTGTCCGTGTTTGCCAGCGGCCAGAATTGCGAGAATCTGCCCGACAAGGATCGGCCAGGCAAATTTGCGCAGCGTTTCGACCGGATAATGTTTCGCCAGCAGCAGCACCTGGTTTCTCGCGGTCAGAAACATGACGCGATAACCATACTTGCCGAGCGTCGCGTTTCCCGTGTGCATGGCCACCGCTGCCGGCTCGTAAATCCCTTCGAGGCCAGCCAGCACGCAGCGCACGCCGAAATCGACATCTTCGTAATAGGACTCGAAGCGCGTTTCGAGCAGCCCGATCTGCTCGAACACCCGGCGATGGAATAGCGCGGCGGTCATGGGAGCAAACGAGATTTTTCGCCGCACGGACCAGATGTGCCCGTCCGGCCGGCCGTAGCCGCAGCGCCAGGCATAAGCCGCGCGCGAAATGAGATCCCAGCTTCCATCGAGCACGCCCAGGTCGTGCGTGCGCAGGAGCTTGCCGGCGGCGAACGGCGCATTTTCCTCCTCCGCGCTCCGCAGCAGCCGCTCCAGCCATTCCGGCTCCAGAGTGACGTCGTTGTTCACGATCAGCAGCCATTCGCCACGCGCGTGGCCCACGCCTTCGTTGATGGCAGCGGCAAATCCGCGATTTTCCGGAAAGGCGAGGAAGTCCACCGGAAACTCGCGTACCACCAGCGCGGTGGCATCCGTGCTGCCGTTATCGACGACGATCACTTGATCGGGCGGCCGCGTCTGGGCAGCGAGATTAATAAGTATGGATCGCAGCAGATCGGCCCGATTCCACGTCGGCACGATTGCCGTTACTCCCCCCATCTCTTTTCACCATACGCCATGCAAGTACCTCATTGCGATAGACAGCTTCCAGCCGGCCTGCCGCTACACCTGCATCGTGATCCCGCCGTACTTTTTCCCTTGCGCGCGCGGCCAGTTCGCCCGCATACAAGGCATCGGAAAACAGGCGTAGGATCGCCGCCGCAAAATCGTCTGGTGTGTCCGCAAGCTCGCAGATTTCCGAGGATGAAGAAGTCAGCCCCTCCGCGCCGAGAGTCGTCGATACCGCCGGAATCCCCGAGGCAAACGCCTCCAGCAATTTCACCCGCACGCCCGATCCGCTCAAGATCGGGCAGACAAACACGGAATAGCGTTCCAAGGCTTCGCGAATATCGGCGACAAAGCCGAGCAGTTCGATGCCACGGCGCTCTTGAAGATGATTTAGGTTTTCGGGCAGATCGGAGCCGATGACGA
>JBOGMI010000893.1:0-2035 GCA_050746645.1 Bryobacteraceae bacterium
GGCGGCCTGCGAGGCCGCCGCAGCGCAAGGCGCCGCCCCACGAATGTTATGCCGGTTCGGCTTCAATCACGCATAACGGCGATTTGGTCGGGACGATGCGGGAGAGGCGGAATCCGGCGCCGGCAAATAGATCGCGCCATTCCTGTTCCATTCGTTCGCGGCCGCCGGGGAAGAAGAGCATTTCGATATCGATCAACTTCGACGGGTGCGGCCGGTTTCCGGGCGGTACTACAGCCTCCAGGAGCACGACTTTGCCTTTGCCGTCCAAGGCGCGGCGACAATTCCGCAGAATGACCGTGGCCTGCTCGTCGGTCCAATCGTGCAAGATGTTCTTCATGAAGTAAACGTCGCCGCCCTCCGGCACGGCGTGAAAGAAATCGCCGGCGACTGTGCGGCAGCGCTCTTCGAGTCCGAATTCGCGAATGCGCTCGTCCGCACCGGACACAATGTCTTTCATATCAAAGAGAACACCATGCATATGCGGGTGCTTCTTGAGAATGGAGCAGATCGCGAAGCCGTGCCCGCCGCCCACGTCCACGATGGTGCCGAACGGCGAGAAGTCGTAAGCCTCGAGCGCGGCGCCAATGGCGCTTGCGCTCATGTTCGTCATGGCACGATGAAACCGGCCGAATTCCAACTCGTCGGTCGCGAAATATTCGAATGCCCGTTTGCCGGTGACATGCTCGACGGTAGGTTGTCCGGTGCGCACGGAATGGAGGAGATCGGCGGCGATGTTGAAGTGGAACGGATCGGCGAACCACACCATCATGTCGCGCATGGATTCGGGGTGGTCCGAACGCAGCAGCTCGGCGGGCGGGGTAAGGGCGAAGTGGCGAGGCTCGGTTTCCGTGAAGATGCCCACCATGGCCAGCAGGCGCAGAATGCGGAAGAGTGCGTCCTCGTTGGTGTCGGTTTTCCTGGCCAGTTCGGCCACCGGTTTGGAACCCGTGCCGATCAGATCGGCAATGTTGAGCTCGGCGGCCGTCCAAAGGGCGGCACACGGAACGTAAGCACCGCCGATTTGAAGCAACGCCTGGAACGGGTCGGCAGTCTGCGGCGCCGGCGAGGGCTCGGCGAGGGAAAGGGAATCTGGCATTTTGGGTCTCCTGAAGCGCGGTGGTCTCTATACTATACGCGAAAAGTAAGGTGCTGAGTTAACGTGCTTTACACCGACGATCCGAGTGTGATGAAGCCTCAACACCATTCTGGTGCATAATGGTGCCATGAAGGCTACCGAAAACGCGGTTCGTCAGAGCGTGAGTTTGCCGCCCAAACTGGCAAAGCAAGTAGGTAGTATGGCAAAGAGCCGGAAGCTGAGCAAGAATCGGATGTTGTTGGAATTGATCGAGAACGGGATTGACGCCGAGATGCGAAGACAAGAGCAATTCTTCGCTCTAGCGGAGCGTTTCCGCAACGAGAAGAACCCCGAAGCGGCAAACCGTCTCGGGAATGAATTGGGCCGAATGGTTTTCGGCAGCTGATGCCGCAAATCGAGACATGGGAGAATCTGCCAGAAGGAGTGCGGCAGCATCTGATCGACCGGATGCGTGATCGCGAGATCAGCCTCGGCGACCTGAACCAACTCCGGCTCTGGATCGAGGCACGCCCTGAAGTGCCTGACGGCGACTGGTACAAGGAGTTCGGCTCCTTCAAGCTCTGTGGCAGCGGATCATACCCCAAGACGTTTCTTCTTCGAGGGCAAGCGGCAAAGGGCGAGGCGCTCTGATTCGCGGAACCTTCAATCCTTTCGCGCGGGCTGAAGTCCGCCCTCCAGGTATTTTCAGATTTCTTGGTAACTTCAGCCAGGATCGCCGGTATTAAGGAATTGGAACTGGAGGATTAGTGCTGGCGGATTTTCGAGAGGCTGTGCGGCATTTACGGAAGGCGCCGGGGTTTACCGCGACGGCGGTCATTACACTGGCGCTGGGCATTGGAGCGACTACCGCGATCTTTACGCTCGTGGATCAGGTCATGCTCAAGTCGCTGCCGGTGACCAAGCCCGATCAACTGTGGAGAATCGGAGATCAAGTTCGCT
>JBOGMI010000894.1:0-14538 GCA_050746645.1 Bryobacteraceae bacterium
GTGCTTCCGGCGATCCTATGCTCCCGAACGAACGCAAACGAGGCAATGAAACAAGGCTCAGCGAAAAGCACAGCCTCGCCGCAACTGAAGCGCTGGGGCAATGCGCTCGTTATCGGCCAAATCGCGCTTTCCATGGTCCTGCTCGCCGGAGCAGGGCTACTCATAAAAAGCTACTGGAAGCTCTCGCACGTAGACACCGGGCTGCACTCTTCGGGAGTCATTACGACCGATGTCTCGTGGCCGACAGCCAATGGGAATACGGTAAACGGGAAAGCGGTCGCGAGAAGCTCGCGCCAATTGCTTGCGGGTGTGCGCCAACTGCCGGGCGTCCAGGCTGCGGCATTGATCGACCGGCTACCAGTGAGCCACGGCGGAAACAATGGCGGTTTCGAGATCGCGGGCCGGCCCTTGCCTGCCGACCCACACGAATATCCATACGCGTTCTACCGTCTGGCAACACATGGTTACTTCAAAACTTTCGGCTTGCCAATCCTGAGAGGTCGTTCGTTCGATGCCCAGGACGGTAGCTCACAGCAGCCGGTCGCGATCGTCAATCAGGCGTTTGTCAGAAAATACTTTCCGGACAAAAGTCCAATTGGGCGTCGCATTCGCTTTTTTGGATTCGATCCTAAGCCACAGTTCATGGCGATTGTGGGCGTGGTTCCCGATGTGCACACATTGGGGCTGAACGAGCCGCCGGTGCCGGAGGTTTTCGCCGATTATCTCCAGCACGCGGCTTCGCGTTTGGACGCCACGCTCGTCGTTCGCGGGCCTGTTGGCGATGAGCACGCGATCAAGGCGCTCATCGCCGCGGCCAATCCGGATACGCCGGTGAGGTTCCAAAGCATGAGCAGCATCATCTCGGGAACCATTTCGCGGCAGCGCTGCCAAACGTTTCTGCTGAGCCTGTTCGCAGGCGTTGCGCTTTTGCTATCGGCCATCGGCATCTTCGGTTTGCTCTCCTATACCGTCACGCGGCGGACCAGCGAACTGGGCATCCGCATGGCGCTCGGGGCGGATCGCGGGGCAATTCTGGCGCTGGTGTTGCGGCAAGGCGGCAGGCTCGTCGTTGCCGGGCTGATTTTGGGAATCGTTGCCGCGTTCCTTTTAACGCGAATGCTATCGGGTCTTCTCTTCGAGGTCAAGCCGAGCGATCCGGCTTCGTTCGCCGCCGTTGCAATACTGTTCGGAGCGGTAGCTATGCTGGGCTGCTATCTGCCCGCGAGGAGAGCGTCGAATATCGATCCGAATGTCGCGCTGCGATATGAGTAGGTGTTCTGCTCAGCCCATTCACTTGATGCGGAGCCCGCTCCGAAGCTTGCTTGCGTTACCAATAGAGCATGGCCCGCCGCCGTTTCTTTGTTCCCGAAATCCGCCGCGGCACTGCTGAACTAACGGGCACGGATGCAGAGCATCTGGTACGCGTGCTGCGCGCCGAAGCCGGGCAAGTGTACGAGATTTCCGACAATTGTGACGCCTATCTGGCGCGAATTGAGACCGCGCGCAAAGCGCTCATTTCTTTTCGCGTGCTGGAAAAGCTGCCCACGCCTGAGCCGGGCCTGCAGGTCACGCTGGCCGCGGCACTGATCAAGTTCGATCGCTTTGAATGGCTCGTCGAGAAAGCGACTGAATTGGGCGTCGCCGTGATTCAGCCGTTCGAGGCGGTACGTAGCGAGCGAGGTCTGGCGAAGGCCGCTCCAAAACGTATGCCGCGCTGGGAGAAGATCGCGCAAGAAGCGAGCCAGCAGGCGCGGCGGGTACAGCTTCCACGCATCGAGCCGCCAATACCCTTCGCCAAAGTGCTGGAGACAGACGCCGGGTGGAAACTGTTGCTCGACGAAGGCGACGCGCCGCCGATCCTGCGCGTGCCGCCTCGGGACCAAAGTCCCGCCGCCCGTGTAGCCGTTCTACTTGGGCCGGAGGGCGGCTGGACGGATGGAGAGCGCGAACGGGCGCTCGCGGCGGGTTGGACCGCGTGCTCGCTCGGATCGACAATTTTGCGAGCCGAAACGGCGGCTGTGGCGGCGCTGGCCGTGATCCAGGCGGCGGCCCAGGAATTAGGCGGATTTGCCGGCCGATGATGCCGCCGCGGCCCGCGTGCGCAGTTGTGCTTCTTCCAGGCGTTTCGCTTCCTGGTAGGTGAACACCATGCGGTGAATCACCGTCAGGTTCCCCAGCACCGCAATCAGCCACAACACTGGCGCCATGCGGTTGAACAGCGCGCCCAGAATCAGGAGAACCACACGTTCGGGCCGTTCCAGGAAGCCGACCTTGCACGCCGGAATCAGATTTTCGGCGCGAGTGCGGGTGTAGCTGATCATCACGCAGGCGGCCATGGCGATGGCGGTGAGCACCACATACGACGGACGGTTGATGCTGCCGTAGTAAACCAGCAGCCCGACCAACAGCCCCAGATCCGAATAGCGGTCGAGGACGGAATCGAAGAAACCGCCGAAGCGCGTGACCTGATTCGTCGCGCGCGCCACACGGCCGTCGACCATATCGAACAGGCCGGCAAAAAGGATGATAAAACCTGCAATCAGAAAATGGCCAAAAGCGAGAAAGCAGGCGGCCACGATATTGATGACAAGTCCCAGGAAGGTGAGGACGTTGGGGTTGATTTTGGAAAGCGCCAGCGCCCAGACGATTCGCCGGATAATTTTTCCCGCTCCCAAGCCGATCGCGCGAGTGAAGGTCATGCCGTGCTACCTCTAAGATGCTGCTCCATCGTGGATGGTGCGCAGGCTCAAAATCTCCATCTCGCGCATACCGCCGGGGATTTGTATTTTAACCGTATCGCCGACACGTTTCCCCAGCAAGCCGCGGCCGATCGGCGAACTGGTCGAAATTTTCCCGTTGGCCACATCGGCTTCTTCGCTGGTCACCAAGTTATAAGTATGCTCTACATCCTTGTCCACATCGAAAATGACCACCTGCGAGCCGAGTCCGACACGATCGTGAGGGATTTTGGAAAGATCGATCATGGAAAACTCGCGCAGCCGCGCCTGCAGTTGCCCCAGGCGCGCATTGACAATGCCCTGGCGCTCCTTGGCGGCATGGTACTCGGCGTTTTCGCTCAAGTCTCCCAGCGCGCGCGCTTTTAAAATCTCTTTGGGCAGTTCGTTTCGCAGTTCGTATTCGAGCGCCGCGATCTCGCCCTGGAGTTTTTTCTTCAATTCCTCCATGTCTTCCCCCATATTATAGTGAGCCTCCGCTTTCTCACTGTCGCGGCTCTGTTGAAGTCGGCTTGCTGAGGATCGCGGTTCCATAAGTCAAGTTGTTACAATTATGTATAGAGGATTCCCGCCATGGCCAGCAAACCCGCATTTGCCACAGGGGCCCAGGTCGATCACGGTAAATTCGGCCTCGGTTCTGTGCTGTCGTGTAACGACGATTACATTGTGATCAAGTTCGACGAGCATGGCGAGAAGAAATTCGTCACCTCAATCGTATTACCTTCTTTGAAGAAGAGCGACCGCCAGCCCCCGGCCGAAAAGCGCCGCTCCAGCCGCAAGAAAGCGGCGGCCCCCGCGGCAACTTGAGCTTAATTCGGGCTTTACCGCTGTACATGAAAATCGGTATTGTCGTTTTCCCCGGCAGCAATTGCGATCACGATGCTTGGTATGCCTTCGCGGAAAACCTGCACGTTCCCGCCGAACTCATTTGGCACACATCGGCTTCGCTCGGCGAGGTGGACGTCGTAGTTTTACCCGGCGGTTTTTCTTACGGCGACTATCTGCGCTGCGGTGCGATCGCGAAGTTTTCTCCGGTGATGGGCGCTGTCGAGCGGTTCGCGCGCGCCGGCGGCCCGGTGTTGGGCATCTGCAACGGATTTCAAGTGTTGACCGAAACCGGCCTGCTCCCGGGCGCGCTGGTGCGCAACGAAAGGCTGAAATTCATCTGCCGTACTACGCCGTTGCGCGTCGAAACCGCGAATTCTCCGTTCACGAGAGCAGCCCGGAAGGGGCAATTACTACACGTCCCCGTGGCCCATGGCGAGGGCTGCTACCTCGCGGATGAACCGACACTAGACCAACTCGAAGCCGAAGACCGCGTGGTGCTGCGCTACACCGAAAACTGTAATGGATCCATGCGGAATATCGCCGGAATTTTGAACGAACGCCGTAACGTGATGGGCATGATGCCGCATCCCGAGCGCGCCGCCGATTCGTTGATGGGCAGCACCGACGGTCTGGCGATTCTCCGCTCGCTCGTTTCCGCCGTAAGCGAACAGGCGGTTCCGGCGCTTTCCTGATGACGAGCACGATCACGGCCGATCTGGTCGCGGCGCATCAACTGACACCCGAAGAATACGAAAAAATACTGAGCCTGCTAGGGCGCGAACCCACGCTCACCGAACTCGGTATTTTCAGCGTGATGTGGAGCGAGCATAGCTCCTACAAGAGCACACGCGTTCACCTGACAAAACTGCCCACCGAAAGTAAGCACGTGCTGCAAGGGCCGGGCGAGAACGCGGGCATCATCGATATCGGCGATGGCGTCGCGATCGCCTTCAAAATCGAATCGCATAACCATCCGAGCTTCATCGAGCCGTTCCAGGGCGCGGCCACCGGCGTGGGCGGCATTCTGCGCGATATCTTCACCATGGGCGCGCGCCCCATCGCGATTCTCGATTCCATCCGCTTCGGCAGTTTGGAAAACGAGAAAACCGGCGCGAGAAACCGGCGCATTCTGGAAGGCGTGGTGGCGGGCATCGCGCACTATGGCAACTGCATTGGCGTGCCTACTGTCGGCGGCGAGTGCGTATTCGAGGAAAGCTACGACGGCAATCCATTGGTGAACGTTTTCGCGCTCGGCGTGTTCCGCCACGATGAAATTTTTTACGGCAAAGCGAGCGGGATCGGAAACCCGGTCATTTACGTGGGCGCCAAAACCGGACGCGACGGCATCCACGGCGCATCGATGGCTTCGGCGGAATTCACCGAAGAATCGAAACAGAAGCGGCCCAACGTGCAGGTGGGCGATCCGTTTATGGAGAAGCTGCTGCTCGAAGCGTGCCTGGAGGCAATGAAAACCGGCGCCATCGTCGGCATTCAGGACATGGGTGCGGCGGGACTGACTTCTTCAACCTGCGAGATGGGCAGCCGCGCCGGAACCGGAATCGAAATCGATCTGGACCGAGTGCCGCAGCGCGAATCCGGCATGACCGCTTACGACATCATGCTTTCCGAATCGCAGGAGCGCATGCTACTGGTGGCGCAAAGCGGGCGTGAGCATGAAGTTTTTCAGGTTTTCGAAAAATGGGGCCTGGATGCGACCCAGATCGGCGTGGTCACTCCGGACGGCATCCTGCGCGTGAAGCATCATGGCGAGACTGTCGCCGAGATCCCGAATCGCGCGCTTGCCGACGAAGCTCCGCGTTACAACCGGCCGTTTTCAAAGCCGCTGCGTGAAGCGCCTCAACACGGCCCGGAAGTCCACAGCACGGATTTGGCTGGCGATCTAAAACTGCTGCTTGCCTCCGAAGACCTTTGCTCGAAGGACTGGGTTTGGCAGCAGTACGATTCGCAAGTGCGCACCAATACCATCGCCGGACCGGGTTCGGATGCGGCCATTGTGCGCATCAAAGGCACGAAGACTTCTGTCGCAATGGCGCTCGACGGCAACGGGCGCTACTGCTCGCTCGATCCGCGCGAAGGCACGAAGCTGATCGTGGCCGAGTGCTGCCGGAATCTCTCGACGGTCGGCGCCCTGCCCATAGCCACGACGAACAATCTGAATTTCGGCAATCCCGAGCGCCCGGAGATTATGGCGCAGATCGTGGAATCGATCGAAGGTTTGGCCGAAGCCTGCCGCTTTTTCGAAGTTCCGGTAACCGGCGGGAACGTGAGCCTGTACAATGAGACGCTCGGCGCGCCGATTCTGCCAACCCCGGTGGTTGGCATCGTCGGGACGCTTCCCACTGCGCCGCCCATCGGCAATTCGTTTCCACGCTCGGGCTTGCGCGTGATTTTACTGGGAGGCTTGGGCGCGGCGGATCTGGACGAACTCGGCGGCACGCAATATGCCAAGGTAATCGCCCAATCGCTCTGGGGCCGTCCGCCCAAGCTGGACATGCATTACGAAAAACGCGTCCAAGCTTGTATTCGCGAACTGGTCCGCGAAGGAGTGGTCGCCTCCGCCCACGATGTTTCCGATGGCGGGCTGGCTCTGGCGCTGGCGGAATCGTGCTTCGCAGCGGAGGCTATCGGTGCTGCGCTCGATCTCGATTCGGATCTATTGCCCGAGCTGCTGCTATTCCACGAAGGCCCTTCGCGGGTTCTCGTCACAACCGCATCGCCCGAGCGAGTGCTCGCATCTGCAAAGAAGAACGCCGTCGAAGCCGTCGATCTCGGCACGACGGGCGGAGACAGGCTGAGGATTCGCAACCGCGGAACGATCCTCATCGACAGCTCCGTTTTCGAGTTAAAACAAAGATGGAGCCGTTCGCTCGAAGAAATGCTGCACGACACGGTGGTGATCTAACGATGTTCGACAAACTGCACGAAGAATGCGGCGTATTCGCGCTGTACGGCCATCCTGAGGCCGCGAACCTGGTTTATCTCGGCCTGTATGCGTTGCAGCATCGCGGCCAGGAAAGCGCCGGCATAGCATCGAGCGACGGCCGCACCATCTACACGGTGCGCAAGCTGGGACACGTCGCGGATATTTTCAACCCCGGAACGCTGAACCGCCTGCCCGGTGAGCTCGCCATTGGCCATACGAGATATTCCACCGCGGGCGACACAGTGCTGCAAAATGCCCAGCCGCTTAGCGTGGCTTGCGGCAAGGGACAGATCGCGATCGCGCATAACGGCAATCTGAACAATGCCATCGAGCTGCGGCGCGAGCTGGAGGAAGACGGCTCGATTTTCCAATCCACCAGCGATACGGAAGTGATTTTGCACCTGGTGGCGCGCTCCCGAGAGCGCACACTCCCGGGAGCTTTGCGCGAGGCTCTGCTGCAGATCGAAGGTGCTTTTTCGCTGGTATTCCTGGCCGATGACCGTGTCATCGTGGCTCGCGACCCGCACGGCTTCCGTCCGCTGGCGATGGGCAGCCTGGAGCTTCCAGATGGCGGCACGGCGACCGTATTCGCGTCCGAAACCTGCGCCTTCGACCTGATTGGCGCAACGTATGAAGGCGATGTCGGCCCGGGCGAGATGATCATCGTCGGTCCCGAAGGCATGGCGCGCGAGCATTACACGCCGCCCGAGGCGCCTGCCCATTGCGCCTTCGAGCACGTCTATTTTTCCCGCCCGGATTCCATCGTTTTCGGCCGCGCCGTCGCCGAATCACGCGAATTGATGGGCCGCCATCTGGCGCGCGAACATCCGGTAGATGCCGATATCGTCGTGCCGGTGCCCGATTCCGGCGTCGCGGCCGCGATCGGCTATGCATCCGAATCCGGCATTCCCTTTGGGCAGGCGTTGATCCGCAATCATTACGTGGGCCGTACGTTTATTGAGCCGTCACAGGCGATCCGCGACTTCGGAGTGAAGCTGAAGCTGAACCCCGTGCGCCACATGCTCGAAGGCAAGCGCGTGATTCTGGTGGACGATTCCATCGTGCGCGGGACTACCAGCCGCAAGATTGTCCGTATGGTACGCAGCGCCGGTGCGCGCGAAGTGCATCTGCGCATTTCCTGCCCACCGACCATCTCGCCTTGCTATTACGGCGTCGATACGCCCTCGCTTCAGGAACTGATTGCGGCGAACCACAGTATCGAAGAGATTCGCAAGCATGTGGAAGCGGACTCGCTGGCGTATCTCTCTCATGAATCGCTGCGTACAAGCCTGGACGATTCCGACCACCGCTTCTGCTACGCCTGTTACACCGGCAAGTATCCTACGCTGGTGCAGATTGAAGCGGTAGTGGCGGCAAAGACGGGCTGCTGCTGATTACATAAACTTGCGTCGCTTGAACGCCTTGACTTCTACTGGACTTAATTCAAACCACTCGCCGTTTTTGCGCTTTGATTCAAAACGCTTTATCCATGTTCGGCAGGCTTAACTGGCGAGCTTTTTTTCTTCGGCTGCGAGTGCATCGTGAAGCAGCATCTTCAGATAGGTCTGGTATCGCACGCCGTGCTTCGAAGCGAGCGTATGCGCTCGCGAGATATCCTCTGGATCGAGCCGAATGGTTGTAGGCGTCGTGCCGCTCGCGCGCTCTCGGGCGAGTCTGGCTGCCGAGCCGCTCTTCAGTTCGCCGCTAGCCGCAGCGCGCTCAAAAGCTTCAGTAACTTTGTCGCGATGGGCGTACCACCATTGAGCTTCTTCGGCTTCGCTTGCGAAGCTGGGAATTTTGAGCTTCTCGGCCATGGGATTAGTTTCCTTTCTGCGTAAAATAGAGGTCAATTAAGGCATTAGGGGCCGGGAATGCAGTAATAATCCGAGTTCGTGTGTGTCTAAAGGTGCTCACGACGACCAAAATACGCCCGCGGTCCGTACGTCCAACGCTCGCGATTCGTTCTTCGCCGTCCACCGGCTCAACGTCGAAGTCGAGCGGGTCATTTTCAATCACCTCTTCGGCCTCTTGAGGCGAAACGCCATGACGAGCGATATGATTCCGATTCGCATCATCCCAGTCAAAAACGAGATCGGTGCTCAACAAATCATTGTAGCTGCAATATTGGGTTGAACCCATCGCAAAGTGTGGATTCAGTTGGCGCGGCGGATGGAAAATACGGCGACTTCGGCGAGCAGATTCGGGAGAAAGCGGACCTTATGCCTGTGGGTGACGAACATCTGCCGTTCGATTTTCCAGTTCTGCCGGCCGCATAATTCGATAAAGTCGTTCACGGTAAGGAAGTGCAGATTGGGCGACTCAAACCAGTGGTAGGGAAAGAGCTTGGTGCGCGGCGAGTGCCCTCCGAATAAATGCGCGAAGCGCATGCTCCAGTGACCGAAGTTGGGAAAGGCGACGATGGCGCGGCGCCCGGCACGCAGCATCTCGCGCAGTACTCTCAGCGGATAGCGCATCTCCTGCAGGGTTTGGCTGAGGATGACGAAGTCGAAACTTCCTTCGGGGTAATCAGTTAGTCCTTCGTCGATGTCGCGCTGATAAGCCGAAACGCCTTTGGCGATGGCGTGGCGCACTTTATCCGGATCGATCTCCACGCCGCATCCGGAAACGCCTTTATGCTCGCGCAGCCAAGCCAGTAATTCTCCTTCGCCGCAGCCGAGATCGAGCACGCGCGAGCCGGGCTCGATCAGTTCGGCGATCATGGCGTAATCGAGCCGGGAAAGAATTGCCTTGGCTTCTCGCTCCGCGGCGGCGGTACGGCGAGGCGGTGACGAACTGCCCTGGTAGACGCTGGCCAGGAATCCGGCGATCATTTCGCTCTGGTCTTGCGCCTCCAGCAGAAACGCGTCGTGACCGTAACTCGAATGCAGTTCGCAAAAGGCGAGGTCGAGATTGCGGCTGCGCAGCGCGCTCACGATTTCGCGCGATTGATAGGTTGGATAGAGCCAGTCGGAAGTGAAACTGATGACGAGAAAACGTGCGCTGGTGCGTTCGAAAGCGGCGGCGAGCGAGGCGCTGCCGTTTGCCAGATCGAAATAATCCATCGCCTTCGTGATATAGAGATACGAATTCGCGTCGAAGCGGCCGACAAACTGGTTTCCGCGATAGCGCAGATAGCTCTCGACTTCGAAATCGACGGAAAAATCGAAGCCGAACGCGTCCTTGTCGCGCAACCTGCGGCCAAACTTCTGCCGCATCGAGCCATCGCTCATATAAGTGATATGCCCGACCATGCGTGCGACCGCCAGCCCGCGCGCCGGCGGCTTCGAATCGTAATAATTGCCGCCGTTCCAGTCGGGATCGGCCATGATCGCCTGACGGCCAACCTCGTTGAAGGCGATCTGTTGCGCGCTATGGCGAGCGGTGGTGGCGATGGGGATCGCCGCGGAAACCGAATCGGGATAGGCAACCGCCCATTCGAGTGCCTGCATGCCGCCCATCGAACCGCCGGCCACGGCCAGCAAACACTCGATGCCGAGATGGTCGATCAACATTTTTTGCAGCCGCACCATGTCGGCGATGGTGATCACCGGAAAATTTATGGCGTAGGGGCGTCCGGTCGCAGGATCGATGGAACCCGGCCCGGTTGTTCCACGGCAGCCGCCCAGCACATTGGATGAAATGACGAAATAGCGGTTGGTATCGAACGCCAGGCCGGGACCGATCATCGAGGACCACCATCCTGGCTGTCCTGTTTCTTTGTCGATACCAGCCGCGTGGGCGTCGCCGGTGAAGGTATGCAAAACGAGAATGGCGTTGGTCGCGCTCGCGTTCAGCTTGCCGTAGGTTTCATAGGCGACCTCGACGTTCAACAGCGTGACGCCGCAATCGAGCGTCAGCGATGGAAAGGTGACGCTGTGCGTTTCGGCGATGAAATCGGTTTCGGCTAAGGTTGGCATGAGTTGCCATGGCTGGCAGACGACAAAAAACGATCGTCTGCCCCACCAGGCGCTTGAAATTGCACGATAACATGGCGGCTGGGGAAAGGGAAACGCTAGCTATTAGCTTTTAGCTGTTAGCCCTCCACTGCCCGGGTGGGCTGCGGCGGCGGGAAAAGCCAGATCCAGAGAAGAAAGATCGAAATCGGGGGGCAACATTTTGGCGATGGCGTCGCCGAGCTTCATTTCTTCGCGTTGTTTTCGCATTTTGGCGATGGCTATCTGGACGGCGTGCTTCTCGGTTTTGCGCGATTCTTCGGCTTCAGCGCGTTTTTGCGAAGCAAAGCCAATTTCGGCTAACTGCCGTGCTTTCTTGCGTTTCTGAAATTCGGCCGAGGCGCGTTGGTAGGCGCGGTCCTGGGCGGCGTGATAGCGAACGTAGCATTCGAGCTCGCGAGGGTCAAGACTGACGGGGATGGCGCCGATTTTAGCCTCCTCGGGGGTTTTCGGCTCGGGCGCAAAACAGCTGTTCTGCAGGCGCAGGGCGCGCTTGGCGAGCCAGGTATGTTCGGCCATTTTGACGACCAGCTCGATTTCGGCCTGGCCGACAGGCTGTTCGTCTTCGATGAGCTGGTTGAGGAAAGCGTCGTAGTTTTCCTGCTTTTCGACTTCTTTGAGGACGCGGAATTTGGCGCAGAGGCCGTGCTTGACGCCGTTCTGGGCGACTTTGGCCTTGGTGTCGACGGATTTGGGGCCAGTGGATTTTAGCGCGTTGCGGCGATTGGCCGCGATTTGTTTCGGAGTTGCCATGATGTTGTGTCCAGAGGACGTACGGTGGCAGGCGAAAACGCCTGCTCTACGGTGTCGAGTGTGCGGGGCGGGCGTGCGGGGTGAGAGGGTGCGGCCCTGTAAGGTGCTGGATCTAAAGGAAAGAGAAATTTGAAAACATGTGACTCAAGACCGGAGCGACGATCGGGCGTTGGGTTTTTCGAACGGTGGGCGATCTACGGTCGGAGCTTCGGCTCCGCTTCCGCGCTGTTGCGGGGCTGAAGCCCCACGCGGGGTGAACCCCGCCCTCCAGAGTGGTTATTCATGGCGCAACGCGGTAATAGGTTCGACCGCGGACGCCCGCCGCGCCGGGACGTAAATTGCAATTCCCGCTGCGATGCACAAGCAGATGACGACGGCTGCGTAGGTCGCCGGGTCGTTCGGCCTCACGTCGTAGAGCAGGCTTTTCAGGTAACGCATCAGTGCCAGCGACGCGCCGAGCCCGGCGGCAATTCCAATCCCAAGCAGCACTGCGCCTTCTCTTGAGATCATCTCCAGCACGCGTCTCGGCTCCGCTCCCAGCGCGATACGAATCCCAATCTCCTGCGTCCGCTGCGCCACGGAGAATGACAGCACGCCATAAATGCCAACCACCGACATCAGAAATGCAACGAACGCAAACGCCGCAAAGAGCACGCCATCGAATCGCGGTCCGGTCGTCATCCGCCCGATGTCTTGATCGAGGGTTTCAAAGATGGCAATGAGATTCGGATCGAACGAATGGAGGTATCCGCGAATATCGGCACTCAGCGCGGCCTTATCCGCAATGCTGCGAACCACAAACAGGAGCGAAGTGCTGTCGGGAGCCTCGTCGTTCACAAACATCTGCGGCGCAGCCGGATGGTTCAAGCCGTCATTTTTCGTATCGGCAGCGATACCAATCACCGTTTTCCAGGTGCCCCATCGCCCACCGCCGATCCGTTTCCCAATCGGATCTCCATCCGCCAGATACGCGCGTACCGCTGCCTGATTAACCACCGCCAGTGTTCCTGGATGCCGAAAATCCTGCTCTGTAAAAGACCTTCCACGAATTAACGGGATGCCCGCGGCTTTCAGATAATCCGGGCCCGTGTTGCACACATGGATGTTGCCGCCATGCCCAGGCTCGGGCAACGGCCTATCTGAGCGTGTGAACGTTCCCCACGAAGATCCTCCTGTCAGCGGCGTGCACTCTGAGATTGCGGCGGCTTCGGTTCCGGGAACGCGCCGCAGATACGGAAGCAAATCTTCGGTAAGCGCTTTGGAATGGTTCCAGAATTTCGTGCCTCGCAACGGCAGCGAAATGGTCAGGACATGTTCCGGCTGAAAGCCCAAATGATCGTTTTCTAAATGCCACAGCGTTTGTAGCACCAGGGCCGCGCCCGAGAGCAAAATTACGGAAAGCGCTACTTCCGCCGCGATCAACCCCCGCCGCAGCATCCCATGCCGCCCGGCAAGCCCCAATCGTCCCGCTCTCTGTAAGACCGCATTCACATTCACTCGTCCCGCACGCAACACCGGTATGACGCCGAACAGCAGAGCGGTCAAAACCGAAACGAGAACGGCGATTCCAAACACGCGCCCGTCTACAGCAACTTCGTTCAGCCGCGGTATCGCGCTCGCTGCGAAATGAACGAACCCGCGCAGCGTAACTGTGGCGATCGCCATACCGCCTGCGCATCCGATCACGGCGAGCAGCGCCACTTCGGTCAGCAGTTGTCGACTCAGCCGACCACGTCCCGCGCCAATAGCCGCTCGTATCGCTAGTTCGTGAGATCGCGTCGATAGCCGCGCCAGCAACAGATTCGCAACGTTTGCACAGGCGATGAGCAGAAAGCATGCAGCCGCCGCGGCCATGGCAGACAACAGCAGATGTGAATTCCCCACCCAGTGCTCGCGCAGCGGCTCCACAACAGGGCTCATATCGGAGCCAAACATTTGCGAAAGATCGGCTTTGCTGGCTGCAAAGAGCGTTGCGACGTTTGCCCGCGCCTGCGCTAGCGTAACGCCGGGTTTCAACCTTCCCATCGCCGACCAAGTCATCACTGCGCTGCCGTGATCCGTCGCCGTCGGCGAGACCGGCAATGTTGTGAGGACGTCCGCCTTCACGTCCATCGGCAGCACAAAGGACGGCGGAAGCACGCCGATTACTGTGTAGGGCCGCCCGGCGAGATCGATCGTGTCTCCGATGATTTTCCGGTTCGTGGCTTTGCCTAAAAACTACCACTTGCCCAGAAAATCGGCGGTTTGCCCAAAAACCACGCGGCTACTAACGGGAGCCTAGGCGTGTCGCTAGGCGGTGCCGCAAAATAACATTAACTATATGAAATGTTTTGTGCGATTCTGGTCGTATGAATACGGCCAGCCTCAAGCAGGACGCCGCCTTGTTCCGGAGGGTCTTGGGAACTCTTAACGAGGCGCAGCGCCGGTGGTTGGTAGCACGCGAAGCGCTGCGGCGGGGACGGGGCGGCATTCAGCGAATGGTGGAAGAGAGCAGTCTCTCCAAACCAACCATCCTGAAGGGAATCGGCGAACTACGCGGCAAGCGGAAACTCGCTGCAGAAGAAGGGAGAGTGCGGAAGCCCGGGGGAGGGCGGAAGCCGGTTGAGGAGCACGATCCCGATATCACTCGTCTGCTGGAGCAGGTGATGGACGAGAGTACGGCGGGCGATCCGATGTCTCCGTTGAAGTGGAGCAGTAAGTCGAGCTACCAGATTCGGCAATATCTGGCCCGTCAGGGCCATCCCATCAGCGAAGACACCATCCAGCGACGGCTGCGGAAACTCGACTATTCGCTGCAGGCCAACCGGAAGGAAAAGGAGGGCGAGTCGCACGCCGACCGGGACCGGCAGTTTCGTTACATCAATGAAACGGCCAAGCGGTTTCTGAGGCGAAGAGAGCCGGTGATCTCGGTGGACACGAAAAAGAAGGAACGGATCGGGACTTTCAAGAATAGCGGGCGGAAATGGCGCAAGAAAGGTCAAGCGCCGAAGGTAAACGTCCACGATTTCCCGAGCCTCGCCGAGGGCACGGCCATTCCTTATGGCGCCTATGACGTGCACCGCAATGAGGGGATGGTGAACGTGGGGATGACACACGACACGGCGGAATTTGCGGTCGAGAGTATCCGGCGCTGGTGGCGGCAGTTCGGAGTTCGCCACTATCCGGGCGCAAGGCGGCTGTTCATATGCGCGGACAGCGGAGGAAGCAACGCCGCTCGGAATCGTGCCTGGAAATACCATCTGCAGGATTTCAGCGACGAGGTGGCCATGGAGATTGTTGTTGGTCACTATCCGCCGGGGACGAGCAAGTGGAACAAGATCGAGCA
>JBOGMI010000895.1:0-3311 GCA_050746645.1 Bryobacteraceae bacterium
GCCGGAACCTGGAAACTGGTGCGATACCACCAGTCTTCTTTATACAGATTCTGCGGAACTTCGGTCATGAGATTCATTCCGTAATAAACGTTCGGGTAAACGCCATCCTGTGCTAGAATTTCGAGCACGGTTGCCGGCACGCTCCGGATGGGATGCCAATGATTGGTCTTGTAAGCAGGCTGCGAAATGTTGCTCCCTGTGGCCGTCACCTTCTTGGCCTCGATCAATTTCCAGCCTTTCGCGAGTTCCGTCGTTTGAGTAGGCTCAGAAGCGCATAAGAATGGAGCCAGACATAAGCTGAGGAGCAGCCCGGCAAGAATGGAGTAGCTCATATCACCAGTAGAGCTTCAGAGCAAACTGAATTTCGCGCTGATCGTTTTGCCCGTCGCGCGTGGAATTGATCGTGCCGAAAGTAGTGGGGTTCGTGTAATCGAGCGCGCCAGGCGCAGAAACCACGCCGTTGCCGCCGAATCCAGGAGGCGAGAAGTTTGGGGTATTGGTCAGATTAAAGAACTCCGAGCGGAACTCCAATCGGAATCGCTCGTTAATTTGAAAAGTTTTGAAAAGCGAGAAGTCTAGCCGGTGAAAGCCAGGGCCGAAGAATTGCGTGGGAGCTCCTCCGAGCGGGGCGTAATCGGTTTGCCCGACGGTGGTGGCGACGGGGGGACTGGCAAAGGCGTTCGGATTGAGCCAATGATTCACATTATGGGCGCCTTCGTAAAGGCCTTGCCCGGGTACCATAAGCGCGTTACATCCGAGTCCTGTAGTTGTGGTGATCGCGCATCCGACCGTCCCCGGTTGCCCGTCCTCAAGCGTAAGAATCCAGTTCGCGCTCCAGCCCCCAACGATTGCGTTGACGACGCCGCGGCTGTGAGCCAGAAATTTCTGGCCATGGCCGACAGGCAATTGATACTGCCCGCTAAAGTGAAATGCTTTGGGAACATCGAAGTCACACAGGCCGTAATCGCCCTGAATGCCAAAGCCCGGGAGCAGAGGCGCGCGATAGGAGATGGCGGTTTCGTTGAGGACGCTTGTTGCATCGGTGCGGCAAGCCGACCAAGTATAATTGGCAAGCACAGCCAGCCCGGCGCGGAAGCGCCGCTTGTAGTTAATCTGCAGCGAATTGTAAAAACTGTTTCCGGCGAAGCTTGTCGATTGAAGGTAAGTCGGAAAATCCGGGAAAGCCGTATAGTTGTACTCATTGAGCCCCGGCGGCAGAATGAGCGCGGGAGAGTTGGCGCCTATATAAGCTCCGAGGTGGCGGACAGTGTTGCCAACATAGCCAGCCGATATCGTATCGCTGCGTGAGAGCTGATACTCCAATGTGAAGTTGTATCCCTGGGTATAGGGCGTTTTCTTGTGGTAATCTTCTCCGATAAGGGTTAAACCGCCCGGTTCCACTTGAGCCGGGTTGACGGGAATGCCTGTCACGCCGGTCTCGAGCGTTGCGATCGATCCATTTGGGAACGTAATGGGCGCATTGGGAACGAGTTGGGGATAGCTAAGGTTGAATTGGAAGGGGAAATCATTATAAGTTTCGAGTACCGAGTTCTCGAATCCTCCGTAGAAGATCCCATAGCCGCTGCGGGCGACCAGCTTGTTTGTGAGCCGGTAGGCGAACCCGAACCGAGGAGAAAAGTTGCCTAGCTGCGATTTGCCCAGTCCCGGCACACTCGAGCAGACCAGATTGACGTTGTCGGCTGTGAACGCCGCCAGTACGTCAGGTGATAGCGGTGTATTGCAGCGCTTCTTTGTCATCAGAAATTCCGAAGGGCTGCTTGGCGAGCCGGAAGGCAAAAAATTGGATTGTGCTCCATATCGCTCGACTATTTGACCAAAGTAGTCCCAGCGAACCCCTAGGTTGAGGGTCAGCTTTGGAGTGATCTTATAATCATCCTGAAAATATGTGCCAAAGTAATGGTGATACATGTCCGTATTGGCGATATTCGAAAATTGAACAGTATCTGCTCCGCCCACGTAATTGAACGCGCCGGGTACGGTCCCTGGAATGGGTGTAAGCAGCATCTGCGCCAGTCCGGTGTTTCCGCCGCCGTTATTGGGTACTCCCACGTATGAGCCGCTAAAGTTCCAGGCGCCTCTGGATGTAAACGGCTGGAAGATGGAAAACCTGATGATCTGGGTCTCGAAACCGGCTTTGAGCGACTGATTTCCAATGTGCTTGGTTACGTCATCATTGAATTGCAGTGTGGTGTTATATTCGATGGACGGCAAAAACTGATTGCTGCCCAAGGTGGTGAGGCCCGAGATAAAGATGGAGCCGAGACCTCCATTCGAAGCCACCTGCGGAACTCCTTGAATGCCGAACTGCGCTGGAATGCCCTTTGTATCGGCATTCGGCTGCAAGCGGTTCGCCGACATGCGGCTGACGCCCGCGCGCACCACGTTGATCAAGGTGGGCGAAAAGACATGCGTCTCGCTCACAACACCGTTGATCGCGATCGTGTGCTGATCCCCATCGGCAAAGGATCCTCCGTCGGCTATTCCGGGAAACGGTCCAGGAAGGGACACCGGGTTGTTTGCGTAGCTGACACTGCCGAAGATCGAATCCTTCTCGCTGATATTGCTGTCAATGCGAATATCGAACTGGTTGGTGTCGTTGCGAAGGATAGGATCAGCCGCATAGTTGTTGAATAGCCCGGGATTGTTTGGGGCCGGGTACAGATCGAGCAGTTTAATCGCATTCGGGTCCAGGCGGCCGGGGGGCAGGATGTTTCCAGCGAACGGGTCGCGCACAAAGCCGAGTTGAGTCCCGGCCGGGTTTGCTCCGCATGGAAGCGTGATGGAGGTGACCGTATCAGGCACGCCGCAAGTGACCGCTCGTGTGGTGGGGGGATCGAAAATCTGGCCGATCGGGAAGGTGCGCCCCAGTATGTCGGTGCGCGTGCCGCTCTGGGTTAGCAGCTCGGAAAGATTGGTAAATCCGCTGCTGCGTTCCAGGGCCGTGGGAACCGTGTTGATGGAAGGCACCGCCTGGCGAATGCGCGTTCCCGCGTAATCGCCGAAGAAGAAAAGTTTGTTCTTCAGGATCGGACCACCCAGTGTGAAGCCGAACTGGTTCTGCCGATACTCTCCCTTCGTCGTGCCGCTCGCGTTTTCGAAGAAATTCGGCGCATCGAGTTTGTCGTTGCGCAGGAATTCCCAGGCGTCGCCGTGAAGCTGATTGGTGCCGGACTTGATCGTGGCGTTGAGAATGGCGCCTGCCGAGCGTCCGAACTCTGCGCTGTAGTTATTGGTCTGGATTTTGAATTCCTGAATCGCATCGACCGGGGGTTTCGAGACGAATGCTTGGC
>JBOGMI010000896.1:0-2064 GCA_050746645.1 Bryobacteraceae bacterium
CGGGTCAGGGTCGCGAAACTGGCGGCCCGAACCCACGGTTGCGCGCGCCCACCGGCAGGCTTCGGCCGCCCGGTTGGAGTTCCCCCCTCGGGACGGACACCTGACATGCCAGGCTGAGACCTGGCAGAAGGGAGTCCCAGATGGGACAGCAACCACGCCGGCGGTTCTCGCCGGAGTTCAAGGCCGATGCCGTCAGCCTGGCCCGCTCGTCGGGCCGGCCGGCGGCCGAAGTGGCCCGTGAGCTGGGGGTCGGCGAGTCCAGCCTCAACCGCTGGCTGGGCAAGGACCGGCGAAGCCGGGCCGGCGCCGATCCGAAGCGCTTCGCCGTCGAGTCCGCGGATGCGGCCGAGGCCAAGCGCCTGCGCTGCCGGGTGGCGGAACTGGAGGTGGAGCGCGAGATCCTGAAACGAGCTGCGGCCTTCTGGGTGAAGGAGTCGAACGCGTGAGGCTCTTCGCGTTCGTCGATGCCCAGAAGGCCGAGTTCCCGGTGAAGACGCTGTGTCGGGTGTGCCGTGTGTCGAGGGCGGGTTACTACGACTGGGTTGGTCGCCGCTCGGCCGGGCCCAGCCCCCGCCAGGCAGGCGAGGCTGAGCTCGTCGGCCAGATCCGTCTGGTGCACAAGGAGTCCCGTGGACGCTATGGGCAGCCGAGGGTGACTGCCCAGCTGCATCGTGACGGGGTGGGCGCCAACCACAAGGCTGTCGAGCGCCTGATGGCCCGAGAGGGCCTCCAGGGCCGTTGTGGGCGACGCAGGGTACGCACCACCACCCCAGACCGCTCCGCCACCCCGGCGCCGGACCTGGTGGAGCGTGACTTCCAAAGGGACGAGGTCGATGAGCTCTGGGTGGGCGACTGCACCTACATCGCCACCGACGAGGGATGGCTGTACCTGGCTGGCGTGGCCGACGCCTGCTCCAGGCGCCTGCTCGGCTGGTCGATCGCCGACCACCTTCGCACCGAGATCTGCACCGACGCCCTGGAGGCGGCCGTAGGGGCCAGGGGCAAGGTCCACATCGGGGCCAGGGGGGTGATCTTCCACTCCGATCACGGCTGCCAGTACACCTCGGGCGAGTACACCAAGTTGTGCCGTCGACTCGGTATCACCCAGTCGATGGGCAGCGTCGGGGACTCCTACGACAACGCGATGGCCGAGGCGCTCTGGGCTGGTTTCAAGCGAGAGGCGGTCGACGGCGAGCACTTCGCCACCAAGGCCGAGGCTCGGGCGGCCATCTTCGCCTGGATCGTTTGGTACAACACCACCCGGCTTCACAGCTCCCTCGGCCAGCGCCCGCCACTCGAGTACGAGAACCTGCTCGCTGACGCCCGGCTGGCGGCCGCATGAACCCCTCGGCCAGCCCGGCACACCAAGACAGCCAAGCAGGCGGGGCAGTTCCGTTACGTTACGAAACCGATGCCCGAGCCCGTGCCGGACCGGGTTGCACCAACCGAGTGGCGCCTGCGGCGACGGGCCGCCCGGGCCGCTTCTGTTGCACCTCGTGTCGAGTACGGGCCCACCGCCAGCGCCAACGCGCCAACGACCTGCCCGTCGTGGCCGAGGTGGTCCCCGGCTCGGCCAGCTCGAGAGGCCGGCCACCAGACCAAGCCTGGATGGTCCTGCTCCGCCGGGGTGAGCGCTCGGTGATCGTGACCATCGGGTTACGCAGGAATGCCGCCGATCGCCTGGCCAGTCAGCTCACCGAACTGCTCGGTCCCGGCCCGCTCGGCTCATGACGGGGGGCCTCCTGGCCGCCCGACGCGATTTTGGTCCCGGCCGGGACCAAAATCGGAGGTAGCCTCGCTTCACTCGAAGCAGGACCCGTGTCCGGCCCACGGGGGGAGGTCCAGGACTCCGGGTGGTGGAGTTGTGAGCGGTGCTGAGCGCCGAGCGAAATGGGCAGCAGCACGACGTTGAAGTTGAAGGCCAGGACGGCACCGGGCCGGGCCGCACGGGCTCGTTCTGGGGTATCGCGCACCGAGCCGGGGTCAAGGCCGGCCGCAGGCCGCCCGTAGGGCTTGGCCTTGACGCCGGCGCTGGCCAGGGCACTCGGGGTCGGACAATGGGGT
>JBOGMI010000897.1:0-8173 GCA_050746645.1 Bryobacteraceae bacterium
TGCCTGTCCCCGATTTGCCAGGAAGCGGTCTGCGCCTGTCGCTACGGCGTTCCCTTGGTGTGGATACTGGGCCGGACTTGGATCTCGATCGCTATGTCGCCTCTCCGCGTATGCTCGTAATGCACCGTGACGTGCGATTTCACCTGCACCGCCTTGCCGATTTTCGTTTTCGACGTGATGCGAAACGTCCGCTGTTCGCGCGCGGTCTCGGCGACTTCGCGCGCTACCG
This sequence comes from Bryobacteraceae bacterium, assembly GCA_050746645.1. GTDB lineage: Bacteria > Acidobacteriota > Terriglobia > Bryobacterales > Bryobacteraceae > Bog-105. The sequence goes on from JBOGMI010000897.1 coordinate 230, forward strand.
TGATCTGGCTGCCGCTCAGCGCGACTACCGTCCCGGCGAAAAACGCTCCTTTGGTCTGTGGTTCCGTACTGCCGGCCGGGACGTTCTTTGAAGGCGCAGATTGGGCGAAAGCCCCGCTCGTCCATAGGAGCGCGGCCACCAACAGCAGCACAACATTACGCCACATCATTTACTAGCTCGTTACTGGTGTAACACATAGGGTACCGATTCCCGCTAAACCGAAGCTATAAAACTGTAGCAGAATGATAGACATTGGGGAATTTTAACTGCCCAATTGCGATGAGCGCGCCCGATTGTGAAAGAGCTTTCACGAACGCCGCGCCAGGCGGCACCACAAACGGCGAGGTGCGGAATTCGCGGCCCTGCCGGATCTGGGCTTCGATCTCGGGAGCGAAATGCTCGGCGGGAAATTGCGGCAAGAGGCTGGCGGCGGGAATCACCGCTTCCGCGAGGCGGCCGGCTTCGGCGAGTGCGGTCAGTTGCTCAATCGTTTTCGCCTGCTCGACGAGATAGCCGCCGATCTGGGTGCGCCGAAGCCGGCTCAGCAGCGCCCCGCAGCCGAGCCGCTGTCCCAGGTCGTGCGCGATGCTGCGAATGTAAGTTCCGGAAGACGACGTGATCCGAACCTCTGCCTTGCCGCCTTCGATTTTGAAAATGTCCATCTGTTTGATTTCGATTTCGACCGGCTTTAACTCTATGTGCACACCTTTGCGCGCCAGTTTGTACGCGGGCACGCCGCCGATTTTTTTGGCCGATACAGGCGGCGGAGTCTGCGGAATGCGCCCGCGAAACGAAGCCAGCGCCTCTGCGATTACTTCCGGCGCCGGAGTTGCAATGCCCGTTTCGATGACTTCGCCGTCTGCATCGTAGCTGTCCGACACCAGCCCGAAGGCGATTTCGGCAAGATATGTTTTCTCTTCTCCGCCAAAGAACTGTGCCAGGCGGGTCGACGTCCCGGTCACCAGCGCAAGCAAACCGGTCGCCATCGGATCGAGCGTGCCCAGATGGCCGGTTCGCTTGACGCCGGAGAGTTTGCGCCAGCGATTCACGATGTCGTGGCTCGTGCAGTGCGAGGGTTTGTCGATGAGAACCAGTCCGTTCATGGGTTAGCCTGATATCAGAACAGAGCCGCGACCGCCAGGGAGCGGATTCAGTACAACCGAGCCGCAACCGCTAGGGAGCGGATTCGGCGGGGGCAATCAACCATTGGAAGAAGAGGTACTCGGCAAAGCATACGATTCGCGGCTCATGCGCCGGCTTCTTGCCTATTTGAAGCCGTATAAACGTGTGGTCGCGGTTTCGCTGGCGCTGCTGCTCATCGATTCCCTTCTACAGATTATCGGACCGCTGCTCACCAAGATCGCCGTCGATCGCTATCTGGTTCCGGTGGCGCACCTGGGCACGATTCCGGTGATCGGCGGCTGGCTCGCGAAAGACCCCTGGACCGGCATTTCTCAACTGACTCTAATCTATTTAGGCGTCATCGTCCTCGGCTTCTTCTTCAGATTCGGGCAAACCTATCTCATGCAGTGGACCGGCCAAAAGGCCATGTTCGACCTGCGCAGAAAATTAATGGTTCACCTGCAAGGCTTGGACGTCGCCTATTACGACCGCAATCCGGTGGGCCGCATGGTGACCCGCGTCACCACCGATGTCGGCGTGCTCAACGAGCTGTTCGCTTCGGGCCTGGTGACGATTATCGGCGACATCGTCATGCTGTTCTTCGTGATTGCGGTGATGCTGCGCCTCAGCCCGGGTATGACGGGGCTGATGCTGATCGTGATGCCTGTCGTGGCTTTGGTGACTCTGCGCTTCCGTCGCACCGCCATGCAGAGCTACCGCCGCGTGCGTGTGGCCATCGCCAGGATCAATGCGTATTTGCAGGAGCACGTGACCGGGATTGTCGTGCTTCAGCTTTTCAATCGCGAGGAGCGCAGCAAGCAGGAGTTTGAAAAGATCAACCGCGACCACATGCTGGCGTTCAAAGATTCCATCAACGCCTATGGTTGGTTTTATCCGGTGGTCGAATTCCTTTCCATGCTCGCGTTGGCGCTGCTGCTGGCTTACGGCGGGGTCCGGATTCGCAGCGGCGCGCTGACGCTCGGCGTGCTGGTGGCGTTCTTTCAGTACGGCCTGCGGTTCTTCCGTCCCATTCAGGATTTAAGCGACAAATACAACATCCTGCAAAGCGCCATGGCCGCTGCGGAGCGCATCTTCCGGCTGCTCGATACGCCGGCGAAAGTCGTTTCTCCGCCGCAGCCCGCGCCCTTCCCCGAAGGCCCTGTCGACATCGAATTCGACCACGTCTGGTTCGCCTACAAACAGAGCCCCGACCGTGAGGGAGGGGGCCGTGAGCGCGAGGACTGGGTGCTGCGCGATGTCAACTTCCGCATCGAGGCCGGCGAAACCGTGGCCATTGTCGGCCATACCGGGGCGGGGAAGACCACGCTCACCAATCTGCTGCTGCGCTTCTACGATGTGCAGCGCGGCGCGGTCCGCGTGGGCGGAATCGATGTGCGTGAGTTCGATGTGGTCGAATTGCGGCGGCGTTTCGGCGTGGTGCTGCAAGATCCTTACTTGTTCACCGGCACCATCGAGAGCAACATCAGCCTCGGCACGGCCACGATCACCGAACGCGAGGTGCGCGAAGCCGCCGAGCGCGTGAACCTGATCGATTTCATCGCCGAACTGTCCGAAGGCTTCGAGACACCGGTGCGCGAACGCGGCAACGGCCTCTCCACCGGCCAGAAGCAGCTCATCAGCTTTGCTCGCGCGCTGGCGCACGATCCGCGCATTTTGATCCTGGACGAAGCCACCTCCAGCGTGGATACCGAAACCGAACTGCGCGTGAGAGAAGCGCTCGAGCTGCTCATCACCGGCCGGACGTCGATTGTGATTGCGCACCGGCTTTCGACCATTCAGCGCGCCGACCGCATCGTTGTGATGCATCGCGCGCAGTTGCGCGAAATGGGCACGCACCAGGAACTGCTCGCCCACCGCGGCATTTACTGGAAGCTCTATCAGCTTCAGTACAAGGACCAGGAACTCGCGCGCAGAGAAGAACTCGCGCCCCAGTAACGTAGAGGCCTCTCGGCCTGTCTCCGATCTCATCCCGCCCGCCCCGCCCCGCACACTGAAGACGTGGCGCACGCACTCGTGCGTGCCGCGTCGAGACTCGTCTCGACGCTTGGTGGGGGCAGATGATCGTTTTTCGTCGTCAGCCCTCTCTCGGGGACTGGCTCCTCTGTCCCAAGCGGTTTTTGCGCGTTGACAGAGCAGCCTGTCCCCGATTGCCCAAACCGGCCCGGGTATTTTCATTGCCTGCCTCCCCTTCCGATACACTGATTCCTTCATCCCCATGCCCCCGGCCGGCCGCTAAAGACATGCCCGCGAACACCACCCAACTCGAAAAGCGCCTCTGGGACGCCGCAGACCAGTTCCGCGCCAACTCCGATCTGAAATCGCACGAGTACTCGGTCCCCGTCCTCGGGCTGATCTTCCTGCGCTATGCCGACCATAGGTTCACTGAAGTCAAGGCGAAGCTCGCCGCCCCGCGTCCCGATGGAGCCCGCTCGCGGCGCACCATCGGCAAAGCGGAGTATCAGGCGCAGGGCGTCCTCTACCTGCCCGAAAACGCCCGCTTCTCGACACTGCTCAATCTTCCCGAAGGCGCCGACATCGGCAAGGCCATCAACGATGCGATGCGCGCCATCGAAGCGGACAACGACGACCTGAAAGGCGTCCTTCCCAAAACGTACACGAAGCTCGACAAGACGCTTCTTGTCTCGCTGCTCAAGAATTTTGCCGCCGTGCCCATGGATATCGAAGGCGACGCGTTCGGCAAGATCTACGAATACTTCCTCGGCAAGTTCGCCATGAACGAAGGACAGAAGGGCGGCGAGTTCTTCACGCCCACCAGCATCGTCAAGCTGATCGTCCAAATCATCGAGCCCTACAGCGGCCGCATCCTCGATCCGGCTTGCGGCTCGGGCGGAATGTTCGTTCAATCGGCGGCGTTTGTCGAAGCGCACCGCAAAGACCCGCACAGCATCTCCCTCTACGGCCAGGAAAAAATCGGCGAGACCATCAATCTCTGCAACATGAACCTTGCCGTTCACGGATTGTCGGGCCAGATCCGGCAGGGGCTCACTTACTACGAGGACCGCCACAGCTACACCGTCACGCTGCCCTGCACGCTCTGGTTCCTCGATCGGGATAAAAAAGGCACGAACCGGAAGGTTGACTCCGAGCCCGCCATGCGCGATGATGACTTTAGGTACCGCCGATGACGAACCACAGTGGTCCTACCGTTAACTCAACGCACCGGAGGCATACGCCGACGAGTACTGTCGGCCGTGGCCGGACCGTCAAGACCATCGAGGCTCCTGAAGCTACCAGTTGGCGTGATGACCTCATTGCACTCGATCTCGGCGACAGCCTCGATTTCTATCTCCACTGGGAGACGCCGACTGTCATCGTTTCAGACGGCGGATATGGCGTCCTCGGCTTCGAGGGCGACACCTCCGATCATTTTGACTTGCCTGCATGGTATGAGCCGCATATAGAGGCATGGGCGAAGTACGCCACGCCCGCAACGACGCTCTGGTTTTGGAATTCCGAGATCGGCTGGGCAGCCGTGCATCCCATCCTTGAGCGGTATGGATGGCGCTACGTCAACGCGAACATCTGGAACAAGGGCAAAGGCCACATCGCTGGTAACGTCAACACGGCCAAGATCCGCCGCTTTCCAGTCGTCTCCGAAATCTGCGTCCAGTACGTCCGCGAGGCGTGCATTGACGGCCTGATTCTAAAACACTGGCTTTTGCGCGAATGGAAGCGCACCGGCCTCCCCGTCCGCAAGGCGAACGAAGCGTGCGGTGTCGCCGATGCCGCAACGCGCAAATACCTTGATCAGGGCCATCTCTGGTATTTCCTGCCACCTGAGACCTTCGCGAAGATGCAGGAATACGCCAACATCCATGGCGATCCTGCGGGACGCCCCTATTTCTCGATCGACGGAAAGCAGCCCGGCACCTCAGAGCAATGGGCGGGTATGCGCTCGAAATTCAATTGCCCGCACGGCTTCACGAATATATGGGACAGAAATGCGCTGCATGGAGCCGAGCGTTTCAAGCTCAACGGCGACTCCGGCAAGGCGATCCACCTGAACCAGAAACCCCTCGATCTCGTCACGATGATCATCAGGGCGTCATCCGATGTCGGCGACGTCGTTTGGGAACCCTTCGGCGGCCTTTTCACGGCCTGCGTTGCGGCCCGCGCTGTGCATCGGCGCGCATTTGGCGCCGAGATTGACCCGACTTATTTTCACTACGGCGTGAAGCGCATCATTCAAGAATCTCGCCAATATCTTCTTCCCGGATGTCGAACCGCTCTGCCAGAGCTTTCCGAATAGCCTCGTCCGATCCACGGAAAAGTAAGCGGCTCCATTGCGCGACCGTCAGGCCGTGGATCGTTGTGCCGAGAACTCGCTGCTTGAACTCCTCGATGCCCGAATGGGCGATCCGATCCATCTTTGCGAAGTTCGTGTCCAAACGATAGGGAAAGCGGTTCAGCAGTTGCCGCAAGAGCGCCCGGTACTCGGGCGTCGGCAGGTACTTACGTCCTCCGGCGCCCCACGATGCCACGAGCCGCTTCGCTTTTTCGAGCTGCTTCGGCGTGCCCTGCCACTTGTAGCCGTTCGTATTCGTCTGCTGCAGGTTGCGAGTCCGTGCCGCCGTGTCCTCTGGCTCCAGAATGAGGTAGTCAGGCGGGTTGTGGTAGTGGTTGTCGCGCGCCGCAGCGACCGACCCACCCGACACAATGCACACGTCGATGATCTTTGGCTTTCCGAAGATGAGCCGATCCGGCAGCCAGGCCAGCATGCAGACATTCGTCTGCTCTTCGCGGAAATGGTTCTGACTGTCTTTGAACCGCGCCGTGATCTCCGTCGCCAGCGGAAACCACACCTTTATCTCGAATCCAGGCGTTGGCCGCACGGTCGGCCCGACGAAGATCGTGTCAGGAAAGCCAGGATCCTGCCGCTCCCACTCGCCGAGGGCGTGGAATTCCGGCTGATCGTTGAGGAACTCGACAGTATTGAACTCGATGAGATTGCCGAGCAGCGGCGAAAGTTTGGAAACAACCTTCGAGAGGTTCACCGCCGCATCTGGCGAAATAGGTTTGGATATCGCCAGTAGATCGAAGACGTGCCCGCTCAGGCCCTGAAGGCGTGCCGAGGCGACGGCAAGAATTTCTGCGCTCGTCAAAACAGCTCCCGGACCGGAACGCCAAGAGCAATGGCAATCTTTTGAATATTGACGAGGCTGACGTTGCGCTCACCGCGCTCGATGCCGCCGATATAGGTGCGGTCGAGATCGCATGCGAAAGCGAGGGCTTCCTGTGAAAGCCCCTTCTTCGTGCGCAGGTAGCGCACACGCTGGCCGAATGCGGCCTTAATCGCCTCATCCTTTTTTCGGACCAAGCAACCATCGAATCACTCGTGATGACGTTAAGTCCACGGACTTTAAGTACCGCCGGCTTCAGCTTTCTGTTCTTTGGCGGCGGGAACAGCAGTTGTTGTACTGGGAGTGCTTCATCTTCCCGGCGCCATCACGCCTGATCGTCGACTATGTCGGCGTCTTCCGCAACCTGCAAAAGCTCTGGCGATTTACGGGACGGCGCACGACGGCAGCCGGCCCGATTCCTCGCCGGTACATCGAAAAGAAGAACTGATCCATCAACTTCGCGAAACCGTTGCCGCCATAACCGGCTTCTGCCTGGAGCGGAACGTCGATCCGGCGAAGATTCAGGACACCCGAGGCTACGAGCGCGTGAAGCTGGTCGATGATGCCGTCGCCGCGTTAGCAGTGAACGACGACACACGAAGAGGCTACTTGAGCCGGGCCGCATACGTGGACAGCCTGTTCAAATCCCTCCTTCCTGATACCGCCGCCAACGAGTTCGGCCCCGTCTGCAAGGTGTTTCGGACCATCGCCGATAAGATCCGCTCCGAGATTCCGCTCGTCGATATCTCCGAGGTCATGGCTCAGGTCGAAGCCCAGAAGCTCCGCGCGAAGTTGACCTTCAAGCTGGCTCGTATGATCAAGCTGAATCGCACCCGCATGGATTTCCTCGAAGAGTTCCAGAGGATGATCGACGAATACAACAGCGGAGCGATCAACGTCCAGGTCTTCTTCGATAAGCTACTGGTTTTCGCCAGGCGCTTGGATGCCGAGGAGAAGCGCGGCATCGCCGAGCAGTTGACCGAGGAGGAACTCGTAATCTTCGATCTCCTGACAAAGCCCCAGGTCGCTCTGACCCGCAAAGAGACCGCGGAAGTGAAAAAGGTGGCGAAAACGCTACTGGCCAAGCTGAAAAGGGAAAAGCTGGTGCTCGACTGGCGCAAACAGCAGACCACCAGGGCCATGGTTTTGATCACGATCAAGGACGAACTCGACAAGCTTCCGCGCGTCTATACAACGGAACTCTACGAACAGAAGTGTGACACCGTGTACCAGCATTTTTATGATGCGTACACAGATCAAAGCAAAAGCCTCTACTCGGTGACAACTACCTCGCCCAATCTGTTTTCCCTTTAGATTCAGCGTCTTACTCCGTCCGCGCCTTCCCATTCCGCACACCCGCCCCGCACACTCAATGCAGAAATTGGGGACTGGCTTCGAATTTCCGCACTGCGGAGTTTCAGCCCTCTCGGGGACTGGCTGCTCTGTCCCAAGCGGTTTTTTGCGCGTGGACAGAGCAGCCTGTCCCCCCAGGCCCCGTACCAACTGGACACAACACCCATGGCTACCGCCAAACAAATCGCGGCCAATCGCCGCAACTCTCAGAAATCCACTGGACCCAAGTCCGTCGAGACCAAGGCCATAGTCGCGCAGAACGGCACCAAACACGGCCTCTGCGCCAAATTCCGCGTCCTTAAAGAAG
>JBOGMI010000898.1:0-2950 GCA_050746645.1 Bryobacteraceae bacterium
TCTCCCCGCCGTGCCGCCGCTTCCGCCTTCAGCGATTCCAGCACGCTGAGGATCAGCTCCTTCGCGTCCCCCAAACTCTTGCTGACGAGTTGGATATCCATGGCCGGCTTGCCGGGCTGGCGCGCGCTCTGGCAGTAGACGCCGTGCTGGCCCACCAGCACCATCGCGTCGGTAATGCAATCCAGCGTCACCGCAAGCCGCCCGCGCTCCCGCCCCATCATGAACTCGTTCTGCTCCAGTTCGTCTTTCCGATCCTCGTATACCGACATCTGCCCCCACCATCGCACACGGAGCAGCTTTTCGGCACAGAGTGATAGCGCTTTACGCTATCATCAGGTGGTGGCGAAACACGAGCGCACACTGGAAGCAATCCGTGAAAAGCGCGCCAATATTCTCTGGGCAGATATTGAGGCGCTCCTGCATCATTTGGGCGCCGAGATCAGTGAAGGGCGCGGCTCTCGCGTGCGGATCGCCCTAAAGGGCGTGCGTGCCGTGTTCCATCGTCCACACCCGCGCAAGGAAACAGATCGCGGCGCCGTGGCGTCGATGCGCAGGTTTTTGCAAGAAGCTGGGTTACTGGAGGTGGACGAATGACTTACAAGGGCTATGAGGCGCGAGTCGAATTCGACGAAGAGGCCCGCCTGTTTCACGGTGAGATCCTGAACACACGCGATGTCATCACGTTTGAAGGCTCCTCGGTCGATCAACTAGAACAGGCATTTAAGGACTCGGTGGACGACTATTTGGAATTTTGCGCGGAGCGCGGCGAGGAGCCGGATCAGCCATTTTCGGGCAAGCTCCTGGTGCGTGTTTCCCCGCAACTGCACCGCCAGTTGATGAGCGAAGCGCGCAAGAGCGGGAAAAGCCTGAACGCGTATGTTGCCGCTGTGCTTCGCTCGCGGCGGCCAAACGCGGCCTGACGTTCACTCCGCGTCACGCGATAATTCTCATAATGATCAAACCGCGCCAGACTGCACGCTGGATCGGCGTGTCGGGATTCATCTTCCTGGTCGCGCTGGCGCTGTTCTTGTTCCACTGGTACGGGCGTCATTTCTCGATCGCGGTTTTCGACGCGCTGGCGCTGATTATCTCGGGCGCCATTGTCATTTTCCGCATTTTGCGGTTCACTGCGCGCCACTCGCTCTGGAGCCTACGCAACCGGCTGCTATTCGTCTACGGGCTGATCGGCGTGCTCCCGGTGCTGCTTCTTTTCGCCTTGGTAGGCGTGGGCGCTTGGGCGCTGATGGACGAACTCGCCATTTATCTGGCAACTTCGGAGCTGCACCGGCGCGTGGAGAGCTTGAACGGCACCATCGCCTCGTTTCGCAACATTCCGGCAAATGCCCGTCCCTACGCTGCGCCCGAATACGCCAAAGCGTATAAGCATCTGCTCCCCGGTTTGGTTTTCTACGTCGATGGTCCAAAAGGCCAGCGACGCTATCCCGCGACCGCTCCGCCGGTCGTGATTCCGCCGGGCTGGGGCGATGTAAACGGTCTGGTAGTGTTCCATCATCATTTTTATGCATGGGCGCACACCAGCGATCCGCCAAACCAGTTCACTGCGATCGCCCCGCTTTCCGATACGACGGTGGAGACGCTGGTTCCGCATCTCGGCGCCATTGCGCTCGTGGAGTACACCGGCCAAGCGGCTTCGGCCGGCTCGCTGATTACGGCGCGCGGCGGCGCCGGCTCCAACCAGAACTTCAAGTTCATTGGCGGCTCCTATGTTCCGCCGCCCGTCAGCCGCTTCGATATCCCTCTTAACTGGGGCTCGACGCTACCGCTTTACAATCTCGACCAGCCCGGCAAAGTCTTTCACGGCACGCTCTGGGTCTACTCGCGTCCCTCTGCCGTTTTGCGCACGTTCTTTTCCAGCTCCGAGTTCTTGCGCGGCGTTCTTTTCGATGTTGTGATCGCGATCGCCATTCTGTTTCTGCTCGTCGAACTGGTGGCGGCTTTCATCGGCATCTCGCTCGGGCGCCGCGTCACCCGCACGGTGAACCAGCTCCACGAAGGCACCCGCCGCGTTATCCGCGGCGACTTTACCCACCGCATTCCCGTCCGCACTAGAGACCAGATCGGAGAACTCGCCGGCTCCTTCAACCAGATGTCCGGCAACCTCCAGCGCCTGCTCGCAGTCGAAAAGGAGAAGGAGCGGCTGCAAACCGAAATCGAAATCGCGCGCGAAGTGCAAAACCAGCTCTATCCAAAGGAAGCTCCGCCCATGTGCGGCCTAAAGCTCACCGTCCGCTGCGATCCGGCGCGCATGGTCTCGGGCGATTACTACGATTACCAGGCGATTTCGAAAAGCGAGCTCGCCTTTGCGATCGGCGACGTCGCCGGCAAAGGCATTTCCGCCGCGCTCCTGATGGCCACGCTGCAAGCCTCGTTGCGCGGCCAGATCGCCCGCTATCAGCCCCGTAACGGAGCCGGGTTTCCCGTTGCTACTCTGGTTTCTCTCCTGAATGGCCAGATTTATGAACTTACTTCGTTGGAGAAATATGCGACTTTCTTCTTCGGACTCTTCGACGAACCCACGCGCACGCTCACTTACACCAACGCGGGCCACTTACCGCCGCTGCTGTTTCGCGGAAACGAGGTCATTTCGCTCGATTCCAACGGCACCATAGTCGGCGCGTTCCCCTGGGCCAGCTACGGCGAAGATCGGCTCACGTTCGAGCCCGGCGATCTGCTGGTTTGCTACACCGACGGCATCACCGAACCGGAAAATGCGTATGGCGAGATGTTCGGGGCGGAACGGCTCATCGGCCTGGTGCAAAAACACGCGCACGAAGACGACCACGAGATCGTCCGCATTGTGCTCGACGCGGTTCGGGAATGGAATCACGGCCCCGAGCTTCACGACGATATGACCCTGCTGCTCGCGCGCGAGGTGCGCACGGCATGAAGATCCTCACTGCGGCGCAAATGCGCGAAACCGACCGGCTCA
>JBOGMI010000899.1:0-2758 GCA_050746645.1 Bryobacteraceae bacterium
ATGCGGGCCATGATCCCATCTGCCAGGTCGAGCCGCACGAACGTGCCATATTTTTCGTAATTGTGCCACCACCACGGCGACATCAGCACAACGTAGATGGCAATGTAGATGGCCACACATTTAGCAACATGGCGCCAAAACCGAGCGGGAAGCGAGAGTGACCTGATCGAATCTTTCTTCAGCCAAACAAAGGCCACGATCAGCGGTATTGCCAATAAGTCGAAGGTCGGCCTTACCAGCAGCGATAGCACGAACGCAATCGATCCGGCGACATACATGTGCCGGTAGAAAGTAAGTAGAGATAGGAGAAACAGAAAAATGAATAACGTCTCGCTCAGCCGTTGATCGGCGTAGAAGATGGCGACCGGGTCAAACGCGCCGAGCAAACCGGCTAGACTTGCGGCCAATGATGATTGAAAAATTTCCCGTGCCAGATAATAAGCGATTACAGCGGTTGCCGAGGACAGTAGCGCCTGAACGAAAATGACGTAGTGTGGGCCGATCCCTGCGAGAAAGAGAGGGTATAGCGGCATCCGGATGTTCGAGGTCATCTGACCCGAATGCAGAAGATCTCTTCCCGCCGCGAGGTAATCGCGGCTGTCTGGCCAGGGGAGTGGAGCCAGCTTCGCATCGAGTCCAAGCCTCAACGCAAGGCCGATCAAGCAAATGACGAAAACCTGAAAGCGGCTGGTCCGGAGAAGATCCGCTGCTCTGGTCATCGCGCCTACCGGTCCGCCGCACGATCTTCAGCTCTGAAATTCCCTAGTAAACTCAGGAAAAAACTCGCGAAGATGATCTCGACGCCTAGCAGAATAGCCGTGACTGCAGGCAGGCTTATACGAAGAGCCGAGGCCGGATCCAACGTCCCGAAGCCAGCGTCGTACCAAAAGAAGAGAGCGTAAATAGATGCAATCAATCCGGCAAGAAGGACGACAGCGCCCGCGATCACGCCGCGCTCAAGGGTGATCAATTGAAACCAACGGTCGAAACTCTGGTTTTTGGGGAGCATGCCTTGGGAAACACCCAGCACCTTTGCGCTGATTGCAAACACGCAGACATGGAAGCCGACCAAAATCGCCCCAAGAGCGTATGCCAGCGTGTCTACGTCAAACGTGGTATCTCCGAAGGTGCGTTGACCGGGCAATAACCAGGCTGTTACTAGGACGCCGAGCAGAAGTAAGATCAGGCCCGGATAGAAGAACAACCATCGAGGGCTGTAAAGCAGAAGAAGCCGCAGGTGTCTCCAGCCGTCGTGCCAAGTCCTTAGATGGGGCGCCCGCGACCGCCCGTCCGGCGATAAGGTCGTTGGAACCTCGGAGATCCGCAGCCCCGTCAAGCTGGCCCGGATCACCATTTCGCTGGCAAACTCCATCCCTGGAGCCGTAAGCCGGAGGCTTTTGATAGCCGATTTGCTGAAAGCGCGGATGCCGCAGTGAAAATCCCGAACCGGAGCTTTGAAAAACACACGTCCAATGAAGCTCAGGAGAGGGTTCCCCAATCGTCGATGAAGAAAGGGCATCGCACCCGGATAAATGCCGCCCTTGAAGCGGTTGCCCATGACCAGTTCGCCGCCCGATCGCAGAGCTTCCACAAAACGCGGCAAATGGGAGAAGTCATAACTGCCGTCGGCGTCGGCCATCAGTACGTATGTGCCGCGAGCCGAGTCGATGCCGGCCATAAGGGCGGCTCCGTAGCCCCGGATCGGGACATCCACAACGCGCGCTCCGGCGGCGAGCGCTAACGCCTGCGACCCATCCGTACTTCCGTTGTCGGCGACGATGACCTCACCGCTCAGACCGCTCGATTCGATGGCCGCCCGTGCTTTCCGAACGCAGCCTTCGAGGGTTTCTGCTTCGTTGAGGCAAGGCAGCACGACGGAAATATCTATCGCCGCATTCTCGGGCTCTACGGCTGTCTGCTGGGGTGTATTGTCTGACTTTGCCATCGAATGGACTGCGCAAAGGGCGTAAGGCTGGACGCGGAACAATCCTCCAGCCGCTACAGCCATACTAGCTGGTTCTGCCCATAAGGCCCTGAATGCAAAATGGAGGCACACAGAACAGCGGAGCGGATTACGTATGGAGAATCTGATGGAGAATCTGACACTCTGTGCATCGAGATCATCCACGGCAACGATGCGGTTGCGACAATGGGAACCGGGCCATTCCCAGCCGTGCTTTCCTGGCACGTTCAAGCTCGGTGCCCTCAACTTTGTGTTCGGAGTGAGCATGACCAAGGTAGATCGTCTCATCCAGACTTGGCGTATTAAGAAAGCATGCCGATTTATTCCCGACGGCGCACGCGTATTGGACATTGGGTGTGCCGATGGCGCACTTTTTGGAGCCGTACCCTCCATTCGGGAAGGCATAGGGATAGATCCGCGCTCGGACAATGTTCGGAGCCAGGATAAATTCTTGTTCGTTCGAGGTTTGTTTCCTGCAGATTTGCCCGACCAACGTTCCTTCGATGTGATCATAATGTTAGCTGTGCTTGAGCATATCCCGCACAGGGAACAAAATGAGCTAGCCATCAACTGTGCACGCTATTTGAATCCAGGAGGTCGTTTAATTATCACGGTCCCCGCGAAAATTGCTGACGGGATTTTAACGGTGCTTAAGGGCCTCCGGCTGATACACGGAATGTCACTTGAGGAACATTACGGATATGATGTCAACCAAACCCCCGCAATTTTCCGTGCGGCCGGGCTTGTTCTCGTACGGCGGGAGCGTTTTCAACTGGGTGTAAATAACTTGTTTGT
>JBOGMI010000900.1:0-2630 GCA_050746645.1 Bryobacteraceae bacterium
CCAATATTGCGGAAGAGCGGGAAGGTTTCACCTGCCAGAGCCGTTACGGCGATATCGGGCAAGCCATCGTTGTTGTAGTCGCGGAAATCCGTGCCCATGCTGGAGACCGCTTTGCCATCCTCGCGCAGCGCAACTCCGGCCGGCAGCCCGACTTCCTCGAACGTGCCGTTGCCCTTGTTGTGGAAGAGGAAGTTGCGCATGTGGTCGTTGGTGACAAAGACGTCCATGTAGCCGTCGCCGTCGTAATCGGCAAAAGCGACGCTCATGCCGCGTCCCGGAAAACCGGCGATGCCCGCTTGCTTCGATACGTCTTTGAAGGTTCCGTTGCCCATGTTGCGATACAACGTGCTGGCCAGGCCTTGAAAATACTTCGGATGGCAATAGATGCGGATGCCGCGCGACTGGTCGCCGCAATAGCGCTTGTCGTTCGTGTCGCCAATCGCCCACTTCGCATAATGAACCACCCAGAGATCGAGAAGCCCGTCGTTGTTGTAATCGAACCAACCTGCGGCAACCGCCCACTCGCCGCTCTTGATTCCCGCTTTCGCCGTGACATCCTCGAATTTTCCGTTCCCTAGATTGTGGTAAAGGATATTGCGATTGACGCCCGCGACGAAAAGGTCGGGCTTTCCGTCGTTGTCGTAATCGCCCACCGCGACGCCCATCGAGTATCCCGCGCCCTCAACGCCCGCTTCCTTCGTTACATCCCGGAACTTCATGTGGCCCTCGTTCTCATAGAGCCGGTTCCAGTATTGGGGGCCGGTTTTCTTCAGTGAGGGCAGGGCGGCGCCATTGGTGAAAAAGATGTCGGGGCGGCCGTCTCCGTTGTAATCGAAGACAGCCACGCCGCCCGCCATCGTTTCGATCATGTGCTTCTCGGGAGTGGCGCAGTTGTCGAGCACAAATCGGATGCCGCTTTGAGCGACCACGTCCCGAAAACGGATAGATACCGAGCCGGAAGCGTAAGCGCCCCCGTTTTGCGCCATCGCAGCCAGCGCGGCCAAAAGAATTATCCGCGACGCCATATCATTGCGGCGCCGTAATCTTCACTTCTTTCGCCAGTTTGCTATTGATCTTCTGATTCCTCTGCTTGATCTGCGAATATTCCTGCATCGCCTGCTTCGCCTCTTCCGTTTTGCCGGCCACCCGGCACGCTCTGGCCAGAGCGTAATGGATGCTGCCGTCGTCATCCAGGCTGAGCGCTTTCTTCAGGTGCGGAATCGCTTCGGCATTCTTGCCCAGCAGCACGTAAACCATGCCCAGTGCCCCGTGCGCCGCCAGAAGCTTCGGGTCCTCCTTCAAAGCTGCGGTCAAATAAGGCAGCGCCTTGCTCGGCTGCTGCATGCGCCAAAGGCTTTCGCCCATCATGAAGTTCAGATTGGGCTCGCTCCCCTCCCGCGCCAGCAGCTCTTTGAGGATTGGCATCGCCTTCTCGTAGTTATGCGCCAGAACCAGCGAAGTGGCTAGTCCGGTTTCGAGGCTAGGATCGTTAGGAGCGATCGCCAGCGCGGCGCGCCATTCGCCCGCGGCTTCCTCGTCTTTTCCTTCGCCGTGCAGAATCTCGGCTTTCAGCTCGTGGGTCTGAACAGAATCCGGCATCTGCCCCAAACGATCGAACGCATCTCTCGCCAGTTGGTTGTACGCTCGCGTGGCCCAGAACAGTTGTGCCGGCGAAGCGGATGGCGCGTTGCCGGCCTTCGCGGCGCCGACTAAATCGCCGGAAAGAAAGCGGCACTCCGCCGTCCGCGTCCGGCAGGGCGTCGCTGGCTCCAGTTTCCGCTCCGCTTGTGCCCAATCCGGGTGTCCTGTCTTTTCATAAACGTTGGCGAGGCCGGTATGCAGTCCCGGCAGATCGGGCAGTTGCTTCTGCGCTTGTTGATAGAAGAAGAACGCACTGTGATATTGCTTCCGCTGTAGCCTGGAATCGGCTAGCAGCGCCGCGACATAAGGCGACTGAGGGGCTTCTTTCGAGAGCCGGGCGAAACTCTTGCGTGCAAGCGCACCGTACGCTTTCCCCAACCCGTACCAAGCCTTGGGATCGGATGCATCGAGAGTGGTCAGCTTGCGATACTGTTCGGCGGCCTTCAGAGGCCGGTTGAGGCTCATATACCCGCCGGCCAGCATGCCGCGAGCGTTCTGGTTATCCGGCTGCAGCCGCACCAGCTTTTCGAGCGGCGCAACCGCCGCATCGGGCCGGTTCCTCTGCAACTCCGCCATGGCGAGCGAGCTCAATGCAGGGATGCTCTCAGGGTCCGCTTTGAGTACGGCTTGGAAATGCGGAATCGCTTTTTGCGGCTGCCCGGCCATCTCTTCGGCCAGCCCCAAATCCAGAACCAGCCCAGGATTTCCGGGCACCTCCGCTACCAGATATTGATAGATGGGAATCGCTTCCGCGAACCGCCCCCGCGCCATCAATTCCCTGGCATGCTGCGACTGCTCCGCCAGATTTTGTGACTGCGCGAAAGCCGCGCCCAGCAAAAGGAAAAACACGCCGCCGGCGAGAAGCAACTTCAACACTTTATGTCTTACAGCTTACCGTGGCGCACGCACTCGTGCGTGCCGCGTCGAGACTCGTCTCGACGCTTGGTTTCTTTTGAGAGGCTCCGCAGCCAGAGGACCACTTATCTGCA
>JBOGMI010000901.1:0-1286 GCA_050746645.1 Bryobacteraceae bacterium
ACGCCCGCCGCGCGCAGGCCGCGCATGGCCAAAAATGTACCGTAGATATACGCGACGCCCCAGCGGCCGTACCAGCTTCCATCCTGCTCCTGTTTCCGCAGCAGGTATTCGGCGCCGCGCCGGATCGCCGGATGCCCGGCATCCAGGCCGCAGCCGGTCAGCGCTTCGAGCGTCCGGCCGGTGATGTCCGGACAGGAGGGATCGAGCATCGCGTTGTGATCGGCGAAGGGAACTTTGCTCAGCACTCTCCAGTCGTTATCGACGTCGAAGGCCGCCCAGCCGCCATCGCGGCACTGCATGGCAAGCATCCAATTCACGGCGCGTTGGACACACGCCCGCCGCGCCGCTTCGTCCTTTCCGGGAGCCTTTTGGAGCGCCAGCAGCACCATCGCCGTGTCGTCGACATCGGGATAAAAATCGTTGCGAAACTCGAAAGCCCAGCCGGAAGGCTCTGTGTGCGGCCGTTTGACTGACCAATCGCCTTTGCGCCGGATCTCGTTCGCCAGGAGCCAATCGGCGCAGCGGCGCAGCGCGTTTCCTAGTTCGCCCGTGGCGGGGTGATCTTCCATTTCGGCGAGAGCAAAGGCCGAAATGGCGGTGTCCCAGACGGGGGAAAAGCAGGGTTGAAAGAAGAAGCCGGTCTCGTCGTCGTTAAGCAGGCGATCGAACTGGCCCTGGGCCTGACGGCGCAGCGGGTGCGCGGCATCGTACCCGAGGAGATCCAGACCCATGACCGCATATTGCATGGAAGGATAGATGGCGCCCAGGCCATCGCTGCCCCCGAAGTGTTCGATCATCCACTCGGCGCAGCGGTTGAGAGCGCGCTGGCGGATGAAGACCGGCCCGCGCTCCTCCCATACTTTCAGCCCACGATCCAGCGTCAGAAATACGTTGCGCCAACTCAGCGCTTTGGCATCGCGCGGGAGCGCAGCCGGAACGCCGGGCAGAAATAGTTCGTCCAGATTCCAGCCGCCGGGCACCGGCCTAGGGTCTTTGGCGGAGCGCACAATTGAAAGCGAAATCACGATGGCGCGCGTCCACGAAGACATCTGGTAGATGAACTTGAAGGGAAGAAAAATCAGCTCGGGCGGAATCGAGGGGCAGGCCTCGCGAGGAAACAGTCCGAACAGGCTCAGATTGATGCGGACATAGCTGTTGCCCGCCTGCAATCCGCCCAGGCTCAAAATGCGGTCGCGCAGCCGCTGCATACGATCGTCGGAAGCGGGAATGCCGGCCACTTTCAAAGCGAAATAGGCTTTGATGGAAGCATTGACGTTCGCCGGGCC
>JBOGMI010000902.1:0-6458 GCA_050746645.1 Bryobacteraceae bacterium
AAGTTCCGCCGAGCCTAGGCTGTCTCTCGACGAGCGCCGTCTTCAAACCATACTGCCCGGCGCGCACCGCGGCGGAATAACCGCCAGGGCCGCTGCCGATTACAACTACATCATATGTCATTTTCGACTCAAGTTTAACATTGGGGCCGTGTTTTCAATTGGATGGAGAGTTTGCGGGTGCGGCGGACACGAACAGTTTTCGGTGGTCAGTTTTCAGTGGTCAGTGGTCAGGTTATGCAAGATTTCAAGCAACTGAAGGTGTGGCAGAAGGCACATCAGCTCACACTATCGGTTTACCGGATCACGGCGGATTTTCCGCGCCAGGAGTTGTACGGGCTAACCAGCCAGCTTCGCCGGGCGAGCTCTTCCATTTCGGCTAATCTGGCCGAAGGCTGCGGGCGAAATGGGTTGCCGAATTGGCCCGCTTTTGTTCGATCGCGATGGGTTCAGCTAGCGAATTGGAGTACCACCTCCTGCTGGCCAGGGATCTGAAGCTGATTGATCCCAAGGAATATCACGAAACCGTACAGCGAACCGGCGAAGTGAAGCGCATGCTCACCGGCCTAATGCAGAAGCTGAAAACTGAGCGCTGATCACTGAAAACTGAAGCCTGGAAACGCACCTGCTCCAGCGCGCGTATCATGAGGTAGGTATGCGCTCGCTCGTTTGCGCCACGCTTGTATCTCTATGCGCTGCCGCGGGCGGCCAGCTTGTGGCGCGGACTCAGCCCGAGCCGGGGATTCTGCATGCGATCACTTTCAAGGGCAACAAACGCTATTCGTCTGCCGGCATCGCCAAAGCATCGGAGCTGCGCATCGGGCAGAAGGTGACGCCGGCGCTCATCCAAGAAGCGCGGCAGAGGCTTCAAGACACCGAACTGTTTACGACGGTTGCCGATCACTACCAGTTTTTCAGCCACCCGCTTCAGTACGACGTCACGTTTACGGTCAGCGAGAATCATCAAGTCTTCCCCATACGATTCGAGCGGCTCGGGGTATCTTCGGACGCGCTGCGACAATATCTGCACACGCATGTGATTTTGTATTCGGACGAGATTCCGGGCACTCAAGCCGTGTTGGACCGCTATCGGGACGCGGTGAGGCAATTTGTCGACGCAAAGAAGCCCGGAGTGAAAATTGTGGTAACGATCTCGAACGAAAATCCGCAGCAACTCGCGGCTGTTTTCGCACCGAACACGCCGGCTCCGACGATTTCGCAGGTATTCGTCACCGGGAACCATGCCATCGATACGGGAACGATTCTGCGGGCGGTGAATGTGGTCGCAGTGGGCACTCCAGATACCGATATGCGCTTGAAGCTGATTCTGAATGGGGCCATCCGGCCGCTGTATGCGGCTAAAGGCTATGCCGCGGTCAGTTTTCCGAAGATCGTGACGGTGCCGTCCAAGACGGACTCCGGAGTCGTCGTTAAAGTGCAGATCAAGGAGGGGCCGGTCTTTCATTTCGGAAGCGTTCATTTTCATGGCAGCGGTCTCGACCCGAACGAAGTGCGGGCCGAAATTCCGTTTCGTCCGGGACAAGTCTTTAACGGCCAGAAAGTTCAGGATTTTCGGGTCCAGCTCTTGAAGGACCTGGACCGGCGCGGTTATCTGGACGCAACGATCTCTACGCAGACTCACCCGGAGGACGCGAACCGCGCCGTGCAGGTGGCTTACAACGTGACGCCGGGCTCGCAGTACAACTTCCAGAGCCTCGATATTCACGGCCTGGACTTAACCAGCCAGCCGGTTATTGAACGGCTCTGGGGCGAAAAGCCCGGCAAGCCGTTTAACCCGGAATATCCCGGTTTCTTTTTGAAGCGCATCCAGGACATGAATCTTTTCGACCACTTGTCGAGCACGCACTCCGACTACACCAAAGATGCTTCGACGCACGGCGTCATTGTGCATCTGTATTTCGTTGGCGGACTGTCGGCGGCGGATCGGGCAAAAAAGAAGAGAGAGCAGGAGGAGAAGCGGGAGACGGACGGGAGTTGGTCGCCGTGGTAGCGGTGAATGCGGATCGCAATCGTGTCCGACATTCACGGGAATCGAACGGCCTTCGAGGCGGTGCTGGCCGATCTGAGATATATCTCTCCCGACTTGATCCTGCATGGCGGCGATTTGGCCGATAGCGGATCCAGCCCGGCAGAGATTGTGGACCGAATCCGCGATCTGGGCTGGCAGGGCGTACTTGGAAATACCGATGAGATGCATACCAGGCCCGAATCGCTGAATGAATTTGCCGGTCAGTCCTCGGCGCCGGCCTCGATTTGGACCGCTCTTCGCGAAATGGCCGCGGCAACGCGCGACACTCTGGAAGAAGAGAGAATTTCGTGGATGCGCACCTTGCCCCGGATTCAACTGCACGATTCTCTAGCCTTACTCCATGCCAGCCCTGAGAGCCTTTGGCGTTCGCCGGCGCCGGAATCAAGCGAAGCGGAACTGGAACGCACGTATGCGCCTCTGGCAAGGCGGGTTGTGGTGTTTGGGCATATCCATCGGCCGTTTGTCCGCAGTATTCGCACCTCCTCCGGTGAACTGGTGGTGGCTAACGCGGGGAGTGTGGGCCTTTCGTATGATGGCGACCGCCGCGCAGCGTACCTCCTGATCGATGACGGCACCGCGACGATTCGGCGCGTCGAATATGACATCGAGCAGGAAGTCGACCATCTGTCCAGTTGCGGTCTGCCTCGTTCGGATTGGATCGCCAGGATTCTTCGCACGGGCAGGCCGCAGATGCCTTAAATGACGCGGATGGGTCTGCCCCAGCGCCGCCTGGAAAGGCGGCGGCAGCCTGAAAGGCTGACCCCACGGCGGCGGCTAAACTCCGCCCTCCGAGAGTTTGCGCACAATCGCCTCGGGATCGTAGACGCAGCCGCCCCAGATGCCGCCGCTTGCCTGCTGGAGGGCGGCCCAGAGGCGGGTGTCGGCGGGAAGCGCGGGGTCGGGGGCGAGGTCGGTGCGCGGCGGACGGTTAAGGAATGCTTCTTCGGTCTCCCCCACGAAATTGATCGAGCCTTCGAGCTTGATGCGATCAATGACGATCTCGATGAGATCGCCATCGCGCAGTTTGCCTACGGGTCCGCCGGCGAGCGCTTCCGGGGACACGTGACCAATACAAGGGCCGGTGGAAACGCCGCTGAAGCGGGCGTCGGTGATGACGGCGACGTGCTTGCCGAACGGCAGGTGTTTCAAGGCCGAGGTGATTTCGTAGGTTTCCTCCATACCCGCGCCCATCGGGCCGCGGCAGATGAGCACCACGATGTCGCCCTCTTTCACAGTGCCGTCCTTGATGGCTTGAATCGCCGCGTGCTCTTGGGTGAAGACACGCGCGGGGCCGCGTTTGCGGTAGACGCCGTCGATATCGACGACGCTGGGATCGATGGCGGTGCTTTTCACGACCGATCCTTCGGGCGCGAGATTGCCGTGTGGGAAACAGACGGTAGAAGTTAAGCCGCGATCCCGCGCGGCGTCGGGCGAAAGAATCACATCGTCTGGATCGATGCCGTCGAGTTCGGCGAGGCGGGCGCGGAAACGTACGCGGCGTTCGGATTGTTGCCACCAGTCGAGCATCGTGTCCAGCGTCTCGCCGGAAACCGTCAGAGCCTTCGTGTTCAGCACGCCGGCACGGCGCAGATGCAGCATGACTTCGGGCACGCCGCCGGCCATAAACACCTGAACCGTCGGATGATCGCGCGGACCGTTGGGCAGAGCGTCGACCAGCCGCGGGATGCTGCGATTCACCCGGTTCCAATCGGCTACCGTGGGCCGCGGCAGGCCCGCGGCGTGGGCGATGGCCGGAATGTGCAGCAGCAGGTTGGTCGAGCCGCCGAAAGCCGCGTGCACAACCATGGCATTCTCAATGGCAGTCGGGGTGACGATATCGCGCGTGTGCAAATTGAGCGCATTCAGCCGCAGGATCGCGCGCGCGCTGCGGCGGGCCATATCGAACCACACGGTTTGCCCGGAAGGCGCCAGAGCAGAATGAGTTAGTGCCAGCCCGAGGGCTTCGGCAACGACTTGCGACGTAGCAGCGGTTCCCAGAAATTGGCATCCTCCACCCGGTGAAGCGCAAGCGCGGCAACCGGCTAGCGCGGCTTCCTGCAGCGAAATTTTGCCATGGGCAAAACGCGCGCCGATGGTTTGCACTTTGCCGGCATCTTCGCCATGCTCGGGAACCAACGTCACACCGCCGGGCACCAGCACGCACGCAAGGTCGAGCGTGCCGGCGAGCGCCATCATCATTGCCGGGAGGCCTTTATCGCAAGTTCCGATGCCAATGACGCCGCGCCGCGTCGGAAGCGAGCGGATGAGGCGGCGCAAAACAATCGCCGCGTCATTGCGGTACGGCAGCGAATCGAACATGCCGGTGGTGCCCTGGGTTCTGCCATCGCAGGGATCGGTGCAAGCGCCGGCGAAGGGAATCGCGCCGCGCGCTTTCAGTTCCTTGGCGGCTTCCTCGACCAGCAGGCCGACTTCCCAATGGCCGGTGTGATAGCCGAGCGCGATGGGCGTGCCGTCGGGCGCGCGCACTCCGCCATGCGTGCTCAGGATCAGGTACTGATCGCCCAACAGCGCCGCGGGCGACCAGCCCATGCCGGCGGCTTGCGTCAGCCCGAATAAATTGCCCGACGGCTCCTGGAGCAGCATCTCGGGCGTAATCGGGAGCTCGCCTTGCGGGCCCGGAGCGTGCGTCCGGGCTTCGAATATGGCGCTATTGCCCGAGTCCAATACTTCCGGTAAATCGATCTTTGTCAATGCCCAAAAACCTCCATTCCGCTAAACTCAAATTTTCTGCTCGATGCTCGCCATTTATCCCGGCTCGTTCGATCCGCTGACCAACGGTCATTTAGATGTGATCGCGCGGGCGAGCAGGCTGGTGGACCACCTGATCGTGGCCATACTGAACAACACGCAGAAGCAAACTCTATTCTCTATCGAGGAGCGTGCGGCAATCATCCGGGAAGCTACCGAGTCGATGGAAAATGTAGAAGTCGATTGGTTTGGCGGGCTGCTGGTGAATTACGCCGCGCGGCGCGGGGCGCAGGCGATTGTGCGCGGCATCCGCGCGATTTCCGATTATGAAACCGAGCTGCAGATGGCGCTGATGAACCGGCGCATGCGGCCCGAGACCGAAACGATTTTTCTGATGGCCGCCGAGGAGTATTCATTCATCAGCTCGCGAATGGTCAAGGAGATTATTATGCTCGATGGCGACGTGTCGCCCTTTGTACCGCCGGCGGTCGCCGAACGGCTCCGAGCGAAACTAATAAAGAGAAGGTAACCCACAAACATGCAAGCTACCGCGGAAATTGCCGAACGTATCTCGAACATCAGCGTGTCTTCGACGCTGAAGGTTTCAGCCGATGCCGCTGCCCTCCGGCGCGAAGGGGCCGATGTGGTCGATTTCGGCGCCGGCGAGCCGGATTTTCCGACACCCGACAACATCAAGCAAGCCGCCATCGACGCCATCCACGCGAATTTCACTAAATACACCGCCGCGGGCGGCACGCCCGAACTGCGCGAGGCGATTTGCGAGCGTCACCGGCTGGATTTCGGGACCAACTATTCGGTTTCCGAGTGCATTGCAACCGTCGGCGGGAAACACGCCATTTTCGGCATCACCCAGGCGGTGATCAATCCCGGGGATGAGGTGATTGTTCCGGTTCCCTACTGGGTGACCTACAAAGACGTGGTGAATTACGCCGGGGGAACGTGCGTTTTTGTCGAAACCGATGAAAAGTCCGGATTCGCGGTCACGGCCGCGATGATCGAGCAGCACATGACACCGAAAACCAAGCTGGTCATCATCAATTCGCCATCTAACCCGAGCGGAGCGGTGATTGGCAAGGAAGAGTTCCGCAAAATTTTTGAGCTCACCTCGAAGCGCGGCATTTACTTGATGACAGACGAGTGTTACTGCCACTTTCTGTACGATTCGGAGCCGTTTTCGGCGGCGGCGCTGCCGCGAGCGAAGGAGACCGTCGTAGTCGCGGGCTCGCTTTCGAAGACGTACGCCATGACGGGATGGCGCATCGGCTTCGCTCTGGCGCCCGCGCCGATCATCCAGGCGATGGGGAAATTGCAAAGCCATAGCACTTCGAACCCCACCTCGATTTCGCAGAAGGCCGGATTGGAAGCGATGCGCGGGCCGCAGGATTCGGTGCCACGGATGCTGGCCGAATACCGGCGGCGGCGGGATTTTGTGGTGGATCGGCTGCGCCAGATTCCCGGCGTGACTATTACGATGCCGCAAGGCGCGTTTTATGCGTATCCGAATGTGAGCGTCGCTTTCGACGGCAAGCGCGTGAAGAGTTCGCTCGATTTCGCCGGTGCGCTGCTGAAGGAAAAGCACGTGGCGGTTGTTCCCGGCGAGGCGTTCGGGACGCGGGATCATATCCGGATCTCCTACGCGACTTCCATGCACGAATTGGAGCGTGGGCTGGAGCGGTTGCAT
>JBOGMI010000903.1:0-1129 GCA_050746645.1 Bryobacteraceae bacterium
GCGATGACGAAGGCGCCGCGTATCTGGTCCGGCATATGGCACTGCACGCAGTTCGTCTTGCGATTCACCGGACATAAGCCCGCATGGTGCGGCACGGCCGCTGAATGGCATTGCAGGCACGTCCTCACGGTCCTGGCTTCCATCACCAGGCGCGGGGCATCCTTATGCGGATTGTGGCAGTTGATGCAGGTGATGCGTCCGCCGCTCTGGCGCCAGCACTCGCTGTTCTTGATCGCAGTCACCTGATCGGAGATCAGCAATTGATCGGGCAAAGGATCTTCGACCAGACTGGAGCCGGCATGGCATTGCGTGCAGGGTTTCCATTGCTCGGCGATCGGCAGTGTGGCCGGATTCAGGATGCCGGGGTTTTTCGAATGCGCGCTGAGAGCCTTCAGATGCGGCCGCCCCGGCCCATGGCAATTCTCGCAAGTGACTCCGGTTTCCAGCTCGCTGCCGGCCTTTCGCGGTGCGACGTGGCATTCGAGGCATCGCTTCTTTAAGTACGGAGTCAACACGCGCCCGAAAGCGGTTTCGTAGTTCGTGGGCTTGTCGGTGGGAAAGCCGAGCGAAAGCGCCAGTTTGTTCCCGCGCGAGGAGTGAAAGTAGCGGCCTTCGATCAGCGGCTTGCCGGGCACAGGCAAGCCATCGAGAGAAGAAATGCGAATGAGAAAGCTGATGCCGTGGCGTTTACCGCCGATGGCGGTGAGC
Organism: Bryobacteraceae bacterium; assembly: GCA_050746645.1. Taxonomy (GTDB): domain Bacteria; phylum Acidobacteriota; class Terriglobia; order Bryobacterales; family Bryobacteraceae; genus Bog-105. Next base: position 709 of record JBOGMI010000903.1, read on the forward strand.
ACCGGGAATGTGAGCAGTGGGCCACCCGGCATCTGCGTCTGGTACTCCATTTTGTCGCCGATCCGCTTGACCAGGTACTTGATCGGCGCCCCCGGTCCCTCGGTAGCCGTCTCAGAATAATGCACCGGCAGGTCCTTGGGCGTGGTGCCCTGCCAGGTATTCGCCATGTTGGTGGTGATCTGGTTCGCCGCGATGCCTTTATGGCAATTGGCGCAAACCTCTCGCCCCACGTACTGACTGCTCAGCGTTCGGCCGAACGCCGGCAAAGCCACAAGCAAGACAAACAGCCACTTCATTGCCAGAAACAGTTATCCTACTGCAATCGGATTTAGCCGCCGGAGATTCTCGCGGCCGGCCCCATCGCGCTGCTTTTCCCCTCCACCACCGTAATCACCTGATTCGCCTTCACGCCCGGAATCTT
>JBOGMI010000904.1:0-3822 GCA_050746645.1 Bryobacteraceae bacterium
AATCGGCCCTTATGTAGTGACGCGCGATACCGGGCGGCAAGCGTCGGATTTTCAAACCCGGAGCTGGCATACCTTCTAGCCTCATTTTCCAACCTATAAGACCCTCGGCAGTTACTATTTTAATGCCTTTCTCGCACGCATGAGCAAGTAGAGGCTTGAAGGCCCCCAAAGTGCACGCGACATCATGCGCGTCGCGCCTGTCCCGTCGACCTCCGCGTCACCGCGCGGGTCCTTCACGGGACCTGCCGTCCAGAACACGTGTGCGGATCTGCTGCGCGATCACCTCTCGATCGGAGCTGTGAGACGGCATTTGTCCGGCAAATCGAACGACCTCGCTTGCGAGCTCCCGCTGGCCCTGAACAGCCAGGATCTCGCTTACCGCCCACCATCCCCCCTGTACCTGTTTCCGGGTTTCGGCCAGCGTCGCCTTGCCGGCCTCGGGTTGGAGCCTCCCCGCGAGGAGTTCCCTGCCGACTTCCTCCATCCGTCCCCAAGTGCGCCACGAGTTTCCCCGCTGCTCGGCGCGGTATATTCCATCAGACTTGGGTGTCCGGCTTTCGCCTCGGACTGCTCGCTCGGTCGCATTCGCCGGAACTCCCTGCACCCGCAGATGCCGAGCGAATTCCCTCCTCCACTCCCTTAAAGTCGCCTTTCGAATGTTCAGACGAACACCCTGCTCGCTGACCGCCTTAATCACCATGTGGACGTGCGGGTGCGGCTCGTCTGTGTGCAGTTATGTGCAGAACCACATAACTTCACCCGGACTAAACCGCTTCGCGGTAGCCGCGGGTTTCGGCCCCGTCCGATAGACGGTTGACTGCGAGTGTTCGGCCCTCGGATCTGGTCCTCGGGTGCCTCCTGCCAAGATGACGTCGCTGCATGTGCAGCGATTCACCTTGGGACGGAGCACAGCCATGACACTCCTTCGACAGCGCATGCTCGAGGATATGCAGATCCGCAATTTCTCGCAGAACACGCAGAGGTCCTACCTCCAGCAAGTCTCGGTCTTTGCCCGCCATTTCCGCCGATCTCCGGACGGCCTTGGTCCTGAGAACATCCGAGCGTACCAGCTCTATCTGACGAAGGAGAAGAAGCTCGCGCCGAGCTCGATTCTCATCGCCACCTGCGCACTGCGGTTCCTGTACACCGTGACGATGAAGCGGCCCTGGGACGTGGAAGAAGTCCTGCCGATGCCGAAGAAGCCGCAGACGCTGCCGGTCATCCTGAGTCCGGAGGAAGTGCGGCAGTTCCTGAGCTGCGTGCCCCGGCGTAAAGCCCGTACGGCCCTCACGGTCTGCTACGCCACAGGACTGCGCGTCTCGGAGGCCATCGCGCTCAAGCCTACCGACATCGACAGCCAGCGCATGACCATCCGGGTGACCCAGGGCAAGGGCCAGAAGGACCGTGACGTGATGCTCTCCGAGCAGCTCCTCACGATCCTGCGTGACTGGTATCGCTTCGCCAGACCCACTGAGTGGCTGTTCCCGGGCGTGATCCCCGGTTCCCACATCACGCGCAGCGGCATCGAAAACGCCTGCACCCTGGCCCACGAACGCAGCGGCCTTTCCAAGCCGGTCACGCCCCACAGCCTGCGACACGCCTTCGCCTGCCACCTGCTCGAGTACGGCACCGATCTGCGCACCATCCAGCTCCTGCTGGGGCATCGAAGTCTTTCGACCACGGCGCGCTATCTGCGCCTAGCCACCTCCAAGGTCTGCGCCACCCGCAGCCCCCTGGATCTGTTGCCCCATCCGCTGCCACCGCCCGAACCGACCCGGCCGCCCGAGCACTTCTGACCCGCGCTCCCCATGGAGCGTCGGAAGCTCGAAGTGGCGGATATCCTCCGCCGCTACGGGGATGCCTATCGTGCCGGGCACGAGGGCGCACTGTCGAGTACGCAGCGGCGCGTCATGCGGGCCATCACTGCCTGTCGCACCGCTGCCCTCGGCGGCCACCTCGAAGCGTGTGACCAGTGCGGGCACCAGCGCATCTCCTACAACAGCTGTCGGAACCGGCATTGCCCCAAGTGCCAGTCCCTCGCCCGGGCGCAGTGGATCGAGGATCGCAAATCCGAGCTCCTGGATTGCCCCTACTTCCACGTCGTCTTCACGCTCACTGAGGAGATCGCTGCCATCGCCTACCAGAACAAGGCGGTGGTCTACAACCTGCTCTTCGCCGCCACCGCAGAGACCCTGCGCACCATTGCCGCCGATCCCAGGCACCTCGGCGCCGAGATCGGCTTCTTCGCCGTCCTCCATACCTGGGGGCAGAACCTGATGCACCACCCGCACTTGCATTGCGTGGTGCCGGGCGGCGGGCTCTCCCCTGACGGTGAGCGCTGGGTCGCCTGCCGCTCCGGGTTCTTCCTGCCCGTTCGGGTGCTCTCGCGCTTCTTCCGCCGATGCTTCCTGCAGCTTCTCGCACAAGCCTTCGAGCGCGGCGAGCTCGAGTTTTTCTCCGCCCTCGAGGCCCTCCGGAACCGGAAGACCTTCCACCGGTATCTCGAGCCGCTGCGGGAGAAGGAATGGGTGGTCTACGCGAAAGCGCCCTTCGCAGGTCCCGAGCAGGTTCTCGATTACGTCGGACGGTACACTCACCGCGTCGCCATCTCCAACAACCGCCTGCTCGACATCGAGGACGGACAGGTCACCTTCCGCTGGAAGGACTATCGCGACGGCGATGCTCACAAGACCATGACCCTCGCGGCCGAGGAGTTCATCCGTCGCTTCCTGCTGCACGTTCTGCCGCCCGGCTTTCACCGCATCCGCTACTACGGGCTCCTGGGCAATCATCACGGGCAGGAGAAGCTTAAGCAGTGCCGCCAGCTCCTGGAAATGCCCCCCATCGCCGCCACGGAGGCCGGACCGCAGCCGACCGCCGACTACCGCGACCGTTACGAGAGCCTCACCGGAGTCTCCCTCCATAAGTGTCCGGCCTGTCACTGCGGCCGCATGCTCTCCGTCGAGCGGCTCCTGCCCTCGAGAGTCGCGGCACCCCCGCTCTGCCTCGACACCTCATGACACCTGCTCGCTCGCCTCAACTACCCTCACCGCCAATCGGGTCCGCTGGCTCCGAGAGCCCACCATGCACACCACTGCGCCAGAGCGCCCCCCAACTCGGCCTTCGCCGTATCCGCCCCCAACTTCTCGCGTCGCAGCCAGGCAGCCACCCCGTCACGCACACTGGCAGGGCGCCTCCCCATGAGATCTCCCTCTGCGGCGACGCTGGACAGAAGAACAAATCCCCATAGTGTTGGAAGCCGTCAGCGGTTTAGTCCAATACATTTTTAGCGCAGCGTCGCCGGCCGGGCCCCACCTCACGCCCTGACTCCTTCTGCGGCAACGCTACGCTAAAAACGCTCTGCACTATCTCCCGCGCCAGACTATGTCCCGTCGTAGTCCGATGAGCTGATCTGCCGCGCTTTTCGTGCACACTGCGCGGGACATAGCGATCCTCGCGCACCGGGCACTTCCACCCGCGAGGAGAACACAATGGAACGAACGTATGAGAGCGCCAGAGCGCTCGTTGACCGTGCCGCAGGCCCGGTAGCGAGTCAGCTAGGCTCATTTGTCACATCGTTGATCGACCAGCAGTACGCGGCCAGCGTCGTTTACATCAAGGCGCTGCGCGCACTTGCCTTCGACCGCTGGCTCGCGAAGCGTCGTATCGCATTGGTCGAGCTCAGCGAACCGGATATCGAACGGTACCAGAACCGCAGTCGACGCCAACATCGACGCATTCGCAGCGCGACTCGACAGCTCGAGCTGCGCCACGTGAGGCATCTGCTGGATTTCTTGCGCACGCGGGGCGTTTGTCCGGCAG
>JBOGMI010000905.1:0-2475 GCA_050746645.1 Bryobacteraceae bacterium
AGTCCGGGCAAAATAGTCCGGGCAGGGATTAGAACCCCTAGTACGCCAGCTTGCGAAACAAAAGTAGCGGATTCAAGTCTACTTACATTAGCCTAAGTTTAGGAGGAAGTCCGCAAGATGGATTTGCATCGCGTATCCCGTGTTGTGTTTCTAGGTCTGGCGGTCACCGGAATGTGTTTGGCCCGGCACCCCGTCATCATCATCAATGGCGATCCGCCGGACCCGGTTAGTATTACCGGTCCGACTTTTTCGTTCGTTGCGGACGACGACGGCGGCGGCGATTTCTCTTACGTCAACGACACCGGCCAGGCGTGGTTTAGCCTCAATGTTTTTTTCAATCTCCCGGACCTGGAAACCATCACGTACGTTCCGGGACCGTTTCTATCCGACACGCCTTCGATCACAAACGGCCCCAACGGCTCGTTCAACTACAATGTCCTCTTCGGCCCGGCGCCCGGAGCCATTGCGCCAGACGAAAATTTTTCCATCGATCTGAGTGGCTGGCCGGCAAACCAGCAGTTCAACGCCGCCGTCAACGGTTACGAAGCCCCCGAACCGGCAACCTGGGGCTTGTGCGGTTTGGCATTTGCCGGCGCCTTGCTTTGGGGTTGGCGCCGCCGCTATTGGTGTCCGAATTCTGCCGCAAAAGTCTGAAATCCCGGCATCGCCACAACTTTTTTCAAATCGGGATCGTCACGCGCGTCGGCCACCGAATAGCCGTTTTTCAAAGCGTCCTCCAGCGCGTTCAGCGCCGCCGGCAGCCGGTGATTCTTGGCTTCGATTACCGCCTCGCTGTACATCAGGTCCTTGTCCGCTCCGTCGATGGCGCGGGCGTGTTCGATGAGCTCTAGCGCTTTCGCATTCTTACCCATTTCGGCATAGAAAAGCGCAAGGTTCTGCAAGGCTCCTGTGTCCTTCGGGTTCACTTGCAAATCCTTGTATGCCAGTTCAATCGTGCGTTGGAACGCCTTCGCCGCTTTCACGCGATCTCCGGCCCGCTGGTAGGCACCGGCGAGATTTAGAAAGGCGGTCGCCTGGTTCGGATTGGCTTGAACTGACTTTTCATACATGGCCACCGCGTCCGGATAACGGCCCAGCGAGTAATACGCCGTTCCGAGGTTCGAATATTCGTCGTAGGAAGGCGACAGCGCGATCGCCTTTTCAAATTGCGGGATCGCTTCCTTCCAGCGGCGCTCCTGCTCGTAAATGGCGCCCAGATTGTTGTATCCCGAAGCGTTTTTCGGATTTAACTCCACTTGCCGCTGGAACTCCTTCAATGCATCGTCGTTGCGGCCTAAATCGAAGTAAGCCACGCCTAACTGCTTATGGTTGAACCAGTAATAAGGATTGATCTCCACCGCTTTCTTAAAAGCCGCCAGCGCGGGCTCGCTCTGACCCTCCGCTAAGTAGGCTTTGCCGAGGCGGATATAACCGGCGTCGTAATTGGGCGCGAGCGCCAGCGCGCGCTTGATTTCGGCGACCGCCTCCGTATTCCGTCCGCTTGCCGTGTACACGCTGCCCAGGGCGAAATGCACTTCGGGCAGATTCGGATTGCGGCTGCTCGCTTCCTGTGCGGCAGTCAATGCTTTCTCGGCCCAGAAGCCTTCCTTGGTTAGTTGGTAAGTCAGCAGGCTGGCATCGGCCACGCCGGTCCACGCCAGCGCAAAAGAGGGATCTTGATTGCATGCCTGCTGAAACAGTTGCAGCGCCTGGGAGGCGGCCTGGGCGTTGCGGTGGTTCTTGAGAATATCGCGGCCTTTCAAATATAGATCGTAGGCGGCAATATTCTGTGTCGGCGCCATGGTTTCTCTTGCGCGATCCGCGCTTGTCGGCGTGATGCCGAGAGCGCCGACCACCTGATTGCAAATGTCCTGCTCAATCGTCAATAGATCGCCGCGCATGCCCGGGAACGATTTGCTCCAGATCGTCGTATGCGTTCCGATGTTATCGATGGCCACAATCACTTGCAAGCGGTCGCCTTGGCTCTGCAGCGTTCCGCGAACCACTAGATTCGCGCCCACCTGGCGCGCAATCGCCCCTTCCGGCTTGCTCAGATCCACTCTTTCCAGCGCCGGCTGCGAGATCGGATGCACGCCATTCAGCGCAAACAGGCGGTTCGTGATCGCGTCGGCAACCCCTTCGGCTTCGTACTTCAGATTCGGATCGGCGCTGAGCGAGCGAAACGGGAGAACCGCGACGTACTTGCCGCTCTTTGGAGGCACGGGCGTGCCGCGGAAATGAACGATCGCAAACGCGAGCACCGCGATCGCGGCCGCTGCCACCGCGGCTAAGCTCCAAAGGTAAATGCGCGGCAAGCCGCTTTTCCCCTGCGCCACCGCCGGCGGCGCGAGCGCCTGCAGCACTTCGCGCGCGCTTTGATACCGCTTCTCCGGATCGCGTTCGAGACAGCGCAGGATGGTTTGCGCCAGAGAATCGCTCAGCGCCGGATTCGCCAGCTTCGGATTTTTCGGCGGC
>JBOGMI010000906.1:0-1143 GCA_050746645.1 Bryobacteraceae bacterium
TTCGCCTGCACGGGCGAAATTACAAGAACTGGTTCAGCGAAAATGCGCAATCGCACGAGCGATACGACTACCTGTATTCGATCGATGAACTGGATCCGTGGGCGGAGCGGATCAAGACCGTATCGTCGCAAACGAGCGATACATATGTCATCTCGAATAATCACTATCTCGGCAAAGCGGCTGTGAATGCGCTCGAACTCATCTCGATCTTGTGCGGCCGGCCGGCGAAGGCGCCGCAAATACTGCTTGAGAGTTATGCGGAGTTAAAGGAATTCGCGATATCGGAGCCGTGCGAACCGTGATCTACTATTTGGTGGGGCGCGGTCATGCACGCGAAGGAAACAGAAAAAATCTTTCAAGCCTTGGAGAATTTCCGCATCGAGCTTCCCTCCTGGGGATTTGCCAACACCGGCACGCGGTTCGGAAAGTTTCTCCAGCCGGCCGCGGCCTCGACCATTGAAGAAAAATTCAGCGATGCGGGCCAGGTGCATGCTCTGACAGGCGTCTGCCCCACGCTCGCGCTGCATGTGCTCTGGGATTTCGCCGAGGGCTTGAAGAGTTGCGAAGAGGTCGCCCAGTTAGGCCGCCGCTACGGTGTAATGCCCGGGTCGATCAATCCCAACTATTTTCAAGACCAAATTTATAAATTCGGATCGTTTGGGAATCCCGATGCGGACATCCGCCGCGAGGCTCTTCGGCATACGAAGGAGAGCATCGCGATTGCCCGGAGTTTGCAAAGCCGCGACATTTCTCTCTGGTTCGCGGATGGTTCGAACTATCCGGGCACGGCGAACATCCGGCAGCGGAAACAATGGTTCGAAGAGTTGCTCCGGCAAGCCCACGAAGAGCTTTCCGAAGACCAGCGGCTGCTGGTCGAGTACAAACCGTTCGAGCCTGCTTTCTACCACACTGACATCGCGGATTGGGGAATGGCTTCGCACCTCGCGCGCGCGGCGGGACCGCAAGCGAAGGTGCTGGTCGATACGGGCCATCATTACGTTGCGCAAAACGTGGAACAGATCGTGGCCTGGCTGCTTTCCGAAGACATGCTCGGCGGGTTCCATTTCAACGACCGGCGCTATGCCGACGACGATCTGACGCTCGGCTCCATCGATCCCTACCAGGTGTTTCGCATCTTCCACG
>JBOGMI010000907.1:0-1295 GCA_050746645.1 Bryobacteraceae bacterium
GGCAGCCTGGCTGCGCAGCGTGCTTGCCCGCAGTAACCCTGGCGATCTCTCGCTTCGTTCCGCGGAAGCGTGACACGATTGCAATCCGGAGTGGCATAAATCTCGCCGATCGGGTACAACAGCGGAATGTCACTTCGACCGTAACGTGGCCGCCAGCGGAAGCATAAATTGGCCACAAGTTATGCGATACAGGCTCATTTCAACGATAACGCGCCTGCCGATTCGTCGATCATAAATCGTAAATTGACCGCGAGTGCAAGAATAAGGCATAAGCTGGCCGTGGATCCCGGATATTGAGAAGCGACGAGTGCAGGATTGCATGTAGTATTGATTTAATTGTAGGATTGTGTTTATGCGGAGTCATCGAGACGCGCAACGGCAGCTCTTCGAGATCGCGGCAGGCCAGCAGGGATTCTTTACGGCCAAGCAAGCGAAGACCGCTGGTTTTGCCGAGAACACTCATCCCTATCATGTGCAGGCCGGAAACTGGATTCGCGAACACCGCGGGATCTACCGGCTCGCGCTTTTTCCCATCGCGGAGCATCCCGATCTGGTGAAGTGGGCGCTTTGGTCGAAAAATCGAGGCGAAATAATTGAAGGAGTCTACAGCCATCAAACCGCCCTGAGCCTGTACGAGCTGTCGGATCTGAACCCGGCAAAGCTGCACATGACTGTTCCGACGCATTTCCGCCGGAGCAGCGAAACTCCCGCTATTCTGGTGCTCCATTACGCGGATCTCGCGGACGGAGATGTCCAGACTGCGCAGGGATTCAAGTACACTCGGCCGCTACGGACCATTCTGGATCTCATCGAAGCCGATAGCGTTGAGCGCACGTTTGTGCGCCAGGCGCTGAGGCAAGCTCTCCATCGTGGGCTGATCACCCGATCGGAAGTCAAACGTGTAGAGCTGAGCGCTCCAGCCCGGAGGGTATTTCAAGATCTTCTGCGGCAGGTCGCATAGTGCCGCGAGAATATGCATCGGCGGCGGCATTCCTCAGAGCCCTTCACGCGTGATGAAGGATGGGGAAGACAGAGCTGAGGTGTGCATGGGCGAGCGGAATTCTGAGGCCAACTATCAGCGCCTGAAGGAGGAGAACGCCGAACTTCGCCGGCTCCTCGTTGAGAACGGAATCACGATACCGGCTCAGCCGAAGAGTGGTTCGCCAGTTCCAGCGAAGCCCGATGACGAGCGTGCCGGTGTCAACGAGCGCTCGGGCAAAGATACAAAGATCGCATTGTTTCATAGTCTGTTCCGAGGGCGCGAAGATGTCTATGCCATGCGCATGCGTTTCAAG
>JBOGMI010000908.1:0-1002 GCA_050746645.1 Bryobacteraceae bacterium
TCCCCGGTGTTGCCACCGTATCCACGCGCCCGCCTCTTTCGGTGATCTCGACTTTGCCTCCCTTGCCGTATCCATGCCCGGTCACCTCGAAAGCCAGCGTTGCGAAACCATGTTGCGCCATTGTCGAGGCGATATAGGTGGGGGCGCCGAACTGGTTATCTCCCAAACCATGGCCGTAGATCACCACCGGATAACCCCCCGGCGGCGGGGGAGTTGCCGGCAGAAACACATGGAACGATATCGGAACGGCAAACCGCGAAGGCAGCGGGATGGGGTCGCCGGTGGGGGTCACCGGAATCGTTCCCGCGGGCGCGCCGCCGGAGCTGAGAAAATTCGGCGATAGAAAAAATCCGAACGCTACCTTTCCTACTCCGCTGAGGGCGGACACCGGAATATCTTGCGGACCGATATCGGTATCCGACGGAATCCATTGCATCGACTGGATGTTACTCACCCGAAACGAAAAAGGAAGACCCGCCGGCAAGACGATCGGAAACTCGGTCGCGTTCACGTAATTGCGCGCCCGCTCCAGCCAGCTCGTGGTGCTCATGGTGGTGAATAGCGACGCGCTAACCACGGACGCGGCGTCACTCGGGGTCGGCGGAAGTTCGGCGACAGCGCCGGCCAGATTCTGACAGTAGGTGCCGGATGCCCCTAGGCAGGCGCTGAATTGCGGGCTGGCCGCCACCGGCGCCCCTCCCGCGTCTTGCACCGCGCTGGTGACGATCAATAAATACTGGCTCCGCTGATGCAGCACTTGCGTCGGCTCGGCGAAGACACAGCGGCTCGTCGGATCAAAAATGATTTGCTGAACCGGGATGCGATTCCCCGGCGTACCGTTTGTCAGCGGAACCACGAACATCCCGTTTGCCAGCGAAGCGGCATTCACCGGCCCGGAGAAGCACGCCATCAGGCGCGGATTCACGCTAAATCCGTCGAGCTGGTTCAGCATCGTTTGGTAGCCGCAGACTGCCGGGCTGGAGGCGGGATCGCAGGCGGGTG
>JBOGMI010000909.1:0-7272 GCA_050746645.1 Bryobacteraceae bacterium
GCACTTCGCTCCACGCGCGTCATCCGGCCCGGCTTCAGCAATTGGCTCCTGTTCAGCGCGACGATTGAGACTTTCCTCGCGCAAGTTGGGCAGCCATGGGATAAGATGCGCATCGACTACGCGGTGCGCCAGCTTGGCGAGTGGTACAAGGGCGACGGTGTCTATGGCGACGGACCGGATTTCCATTGGGATTACTACAACAGCTTCGTGATCCATCCCATGCTGCTCCGAACCGTGGAAACCATAGGAAAGTTCTCGCCGGACTGGAAATCGTTCCACCCGGCGATCCTTGCCCGAGCGCAGCGCTATGCGGCGATCCAGGAGCGCATGATCGGTCCCGACGGAAGTTATCCCGCGATCGGCCGTTCGCTCGCCTATCGCTTTGGAGCGTTCCACTTACTCGCCGACATGGCGCTGCGCAAGCAGTTACCGGAGAAAATCGCGCCGGCGCAAGTGCGCGCGGCATTGACGGCCGTCATTCGCCGCATGATCGAAGCCCCCGGAACCTTTGACGATCGCGGCTGGCTGACCGTCGGCTTCTGCGGCCATCAGCCGGAGATCGCCGAGCCGTATATTTCTACCGGCAGCTTGTATCTTTGCGCTACGGCGTTTCTTCCGCTCGGCCTTCCGGCCTCCGATCCTTTCTGGAGCGATCCGCCTCAGCCGTGGACTTCGCAGAAAGCATGGGGCGGAAAAGAAGTGCTGCCCGATCACGCATTGCGAACGTGATTGGACAGCAACGACGCCGAACCTTTATCCAGATACAAATACGCGCGCGGATGCTTCTGGATCAGAGAGGCTGGACAAGCGGTAGAGACCGGGCCTTCGAGCGCGCATTGCACCGCCTTCGCCTTGCGCAGCTCCGGCACGCAGCAAACCCAGGATTGCGCGCGCAAGATAGCCGGGCAGGTCAAGGTTAAGGCTTGGCGCGGAACGCTATCCAGATCCGGGAAATGGCCTTCGCCGACTTGTTGCCGGCGACTCGCATCTTCGAGCGTGACCAGCTTCACCGAAACCGGATCCGAAAAATCGGCAACAGGCGGATCGTTGAAAGCGATATGTCCGTTTTCTCCGAACCCGGCAAAGGCGATATCGATGGGCGCTTCCTCAATAAGCTTGGCGTAGCGATTCGCCTCTTCCTGTAAATTTCGAGCATCGCCGCGAAGATAATGAACCACGCGCGGATGGACGCGATCGACAAGCCGGGTCTTCACCCACAGCCGGAAACTCGCGGGATGATCGGCCGCGATGCCGGCGTATTCGTCCAGATGAAAAATCGTCACGGCACTCCAGTTGATCCCCTGCGTTTCGGCGAGCGAACCGATGAACTGTAGTTGAGAGTTTCCGGTCGCCACCAATATGCGAGCCTCGCCGCGAACTTGAACGGCTTCGCGGATCAGTGAGGCTGCCTTGGCGGCAGCGGCGGCGCCGAGGCTTTGCCCATCGGGAAAAATTTCGACCATCATCCGCAGCTCTTGCCGGCACGAGGAAACGCATCCGGATCCCGTTCTTCGGGTGGCGCATCGAGGCATTCCAGATCCTTTTCGATGGCGATCTTCAGCAAAGCGCTGCCCGCGGGCACATCGAAGTAAATGCCGATGCTATTGTCCGCCGCCCAGGGCTCAATCATGTCTTTCGGCGCGGCAATACGAATCGTGCCGCCGCGAAACGAGGCTTGAGGCGAAGAATCGGGCGCAGACCCGAGCAGATACGAAAGCGCGGTATTTCCGGGAAATAATACGCGCTCTTCCAAAGCGCCGCCGGAAGCGAGGCGCGCCACCTCAGGCCGGTTGAGCCGCAAGCGAAGGCCGTTTTCGCGAAAACGCAATTTCATCTAATCCGAGTGTAAGACGTCAACGGCACCGGAATTCTTATGGATCGAATCGGGCGTTCGCTTCGTCTAAAAAGCTATATGAGCGCGACGATCACGCCGCAACTGCAGTTCCGACGGCTTCATGGCGCCTATCGGGAAGCATGGAAGCAGTTCTGTGCCGAAATGGAGACACTGCAATCGCTTTCGCCGGATACGGTAACCGTTACCGAACTGGAGAGCGCCCGTAAGCGCATGAGCGACGCGGAAAGCGTATACCGGACTAAGCGGGATGAGTTAGCGGAGTATCTTATGGCCGTCTCCGGCGCAGCGTCCGAAGCGCCTCCCCGCTTCGAATTGGAACGGTTGGCGTACCGCTTTTGGAACGAAGGCGGCAGACGCGACGGCAATGCCGACGAGGATTGGTATCGGGCCGAAGCTCTTCTCCGCCAGAGTGCCCGATAACATACATCACTTCCAAATCGAGTGCAGCTTCCATATTTTCAGATGAATGCTTCCGATCTCGCCCGATGAGCCGAGCGACAGGCCCGTACTGGAAGGCGCCGGGAAGGTCAGATTGGTCATGGCGATTCTACCGCCCTGGGCAAACACTTCTATCGACGAGCGGTCCACGAAAATATGCAAGCGCAACGGACCGTTGCCGATCTTTAGAGGGGCTGTCGTCCTCGACGGAAAAGCCTTGCTGAAATGAGCATTTGCGCAATGGGAGCGATCGACGAATAGCTCCTGCTTGAGCGCATCGTATCCCACCAGCGTCTCATCGTTCCTCCCCTGCAATAGCCTCCAAACGATTTGCTTCGCCGCGCCGAGGCGGACGGTCGCGGCCATTTCAAAGGTTTGGCTTCGGTGCGGCCACGCAGCCAGTTCGCGATTCAGCTTCGCCTCGTTCGCGCCTTCGTACTCGAAAGCATTGCCGCGCAATGACCGAAGCTGCTCGACCGGCTTTTGCACGAGCGCCAGCGATCCGTTCACTTCAGCCAGGCTGAGCTCCTTCGACAGTGTCATCGCGCCGCGCCAGGGTGAAGTCGGCACCACACCGGCATAGTCCCAGTTATCCATCCAGCCGATCATTCGCTGCGTTTGGCCTTTCGGCTCGTTGTTGAACGTCAGCTCGCAATAGGAGTCGCGGCCGTAATCCAGCCAGTGAATATCTCCCGAAGGATTGCCGTTATGGAAATGGGTCCCGTCGAAGCGACCGATGAAATACTGCTCGCCGGAACCGCCGGAAGCGCGAGCGGGATTCAAGCCGACTTTGAGAATCCAACGTGTTTCGCCGGAATGCCCCGGCGCGGGAAGAGGATACAGATCCGGGCACTCCCAAACCCCTCGCGCCGCGCCTTGCGGCCCGAAATCGCTCTCATGACGCCAATGTTTGAGATCCGGAGAGCTGAAGATACTCACCTTCCTCTCATTTGCCAGGACGATCACCATGATCCACCGCTTGGCGGGCGCGTACCAAAACACTTTGGGGTCGCGCGAATCGCCGCGGCCGAGATCGAGTACCGGATTGCCGGCATATTTCGTCCAGGTGCGGCCATCCTGGCTGACCGCCAGGTTTTGCGTCTGCCGCTCCGACGTGCCGGCGGTTTTCGGAGTTTCACCGGTGTAGATGGAAACGATGCAGCCCTGCTTCGATTTGCACAAGCCGCTGGTGTTGTTCCGATCGAAGACGGAGCTGCCGGTAAAGATCGCCACCTTCTTGCCCTGGGGAATGGCGACCGGAAGCTGCGTCCAATGGACCAGATCGGTGCTGACGGCATGGCCCCAGCTCATATGTCCCCACCGATTCGCGAACGGGTTGTGCTGGAAGAACAAATGATATTTCCCAAAGGCATAAACCAGCCCGCAAGGATCGTTTGTCCAATTGATCCGCGGCGAAAAGTGGAACTGAGGCCGGTAACGTTCGTGGTAGGGCCCGGCTGCAAACAGACAGAGAGCGCTCGCGCCGAGCAGGGTTGAGACGGGCAAAAAATGTTTCAAGTGCTGGGTCTTCTCGTTATACTTGTATAACAAGGTCTATGAGTTGATTGAAAGGAGAAAGCCGATCATGCTGGCCATACGGCTTCCGGAGTCCATCGAAAAGCGCCTGGAGCGCCTCGCCTTGCGCACCGGGCGCACCAAGACCTACTATGCTCGCGAGGCTATTCTCGAACATCTGGACGATCTCGAAGACCTGTATCTGGCGGAAAGCGCACTGGAACGCCTTCGTAGCGGAGCAGAGCGCACCATTTCCCTCAAAAACGCGATGAAACGGCATGGCGTGGAGCGTTGAGTTTGCCGAGTCCGCGGACCGCGACCTCGCCAAGCTCGACCCGCAGCACAGAAAACGGATCCTGAAGTTCCTGCGCGAGAGAGTGGCAACATCGGACGACCCGCGCAGCATCGGGGAAGCGTTACACGGCTCGCGCTTGGGAGAATTCTGGAAATACCGCGTGGGCGATTACCGGCTCATCTGTAAGATTGAGGACAGCCGCGTGACGGTGCTGGTTCTCCGCGTGAGTCATCGCAAAGAAGCTTACCGCTGAAAAGTTCTTACCTGTCCGAGCCGCTGGTGAGATTGCTTTTCAGAATGTTGCGGTCTCAATCCGCCATTCGCCTGAGTAGATATTAAACCGGCCCGGACGCACAAAACCAATCAGCGTCATGCCGCAATCGCGTGCGGCTTCAATCGCCAGGCTGGAGGGTCCACCAACGGTAGCCAGAACCGAGCCGCCGGCCATGGCGGTCTTTTGTACCAATTCGAAGCTCCCGCGGCTGCTGAGAAAGACGAGTTCGCTGCCGAGCGGAATGCGCCTGGCGAGCAAGCAGGCGCCCAGCAGCTTGTCGAGCGCATTGTGGCGGCCGATGTCTTCAAAGGCGGCTTCCATTCGGCCTTCCGCATTCATCAGAGCCGCGGCGTGCAACCCTCCTGTTTGCAGAAATCCGGTTTGCCACTCGCATAGAAATGCGGGCAGCGACTCGATTAATCTGGCCGGAAAATGAGCACCGCCCGGCGCACGAACCGGGTACTCCTGCGCGATCGCCTCGCGGGTGCGTTTGCCGCAGATACCGCAACTGGCGCCGAGGGCGGTATTCCGCTTCAGCTTCCAGCCGTTGACGTCCACGTCATTAGCAAGTTCCACAACGATTTCATTCGAAGGCTCGATGCCGAGCGAACGAATCTCCAGAATTTCGGCGCGATCCCGCACGATGCCTTCCGACAAAAGAAAGCCGGCCGCCAGTTCGAGATCCCGCCCCGGCGTGCGCATGGTCACGGCGACGCTCTCGCTCATGCGCGCATCTTTGAACCAATAATTCAGGCGTATTTCGAGCGGTTCCTCGGCGGCAACCACGTCCATGGCCCGTTCCAAGCCGCCGTGATCGAAGCGCTGAATGCTGAAGCGGCGAACTGTCGAATCGTCATTCGCGCCGGTCATGCTTGGGAATGCGCCCATAATTTTCCGCCAGACTCCGAAGCTGCCCTTGCAAGGCCAGCGTGAACGCGCCCGGAAGCATGCGCCAGAGCCAGTTGCCGCTGCCGTTGCCGGGCAGGTTCATGCGCGCCTGTCCGTCGAGACCGAGGATGTCCTGCATGGGGGCAATCGCCGCATCGGCCACCGAAGCGAAAAGCGAGCGCAGAAACGCCCAGTTGACAGGCTCGCTCGTGTGACCGAGATAGCGCCGCGCCGCGGCCCTTTCGCGCTGCACCTGTTCGCCGGTGCGCATGCTTGCGCCCTCGCCGTTCCACCAGCCCAGCAGCGTGTCATTGTCGTGCGTGCCGGTATAGGCAAACAGATGGCGCTCGAAGCGATGCGGCCGGAACGTCGGCGCCTGCGGATCGTCGCCGAACGCGAATTGCAAAATGGCCATGCCGGGGAAGCCGAATTCGCGCCGCAGCGCCTCGACTTCCGGCGTGATGACGCCCAGGTTCTCCGCCACGATGTTCAGATCGCCCAGCACTTTCTTCACTTCGCGAAACAGCTTTCTGCCGGGCCCTTTGATCCATTTCCCATTCACGGCGGTGGTCTCGCCGGCGCGCACCGACCAATACGCTTCGAAGCCGCGGAAGTGATCGAGCCGCACGATGTCGAACAGCCGGAACGTACCGCGAAAGCGCTCGATCCACCAGTGAAAGCCGGAGCGCCGCATGGCCGGCCAGCGATAAATGGGATTGCCCCAAAGCTGTCCGGTTTCGCTGAAATAATCGGGCGGAACGCCGGAAACCGACGTCGGCCTGCCGCGTCTGTCGAGATAAAACCGATCCGGATGAGACCAAACGTCGGAGCTGTCGTGCGAAACATAGATCGGCAGATCGCCCATCAGCAGCAAACCGCGCTCGCGGCAGAAGGCGCGCAGCGCATCCCATTGGCGGTAGAACTCGTACTGTAAGTACTTGTGGCAATCGATCTCTTCGCGCAGCTTGTCGCGCCAGGAGGCAAGCGTTACCGGGTCGCGGTGCACCAAAGCGCGGTCCCACGCGGTCCAGGCGCGCTCGGAGAAAACGTGGCGGAGAGCGGCGAACAGCGCGTAGTCGTCCAACCAGGCGGCCTGCTCGGCGCAGAATTCGTGGAAATGCTGCTGCTCGCTGCAATCGGCGCATGCGAAAAAGCTGCGCGCAGCCTGGAACAGCAGCGGCGCTTTCCACGCGCGGACGGCGTCGTAAGCGACCGTGCTCCGGGGAAATTGCGGCGCGCGATCGAGCTCTGGCCGCGAGAGCAGGCCGGCTTGGACAAGGCGCTCCAGGCCGATCAGCAGCGGCTCGCCGGCAAAGGCCGAAAGCGATTGATAAGGCGAATTGCCAAAACCTACCGGACCGAGCGGCAGCATCTGCCAGATCGTCTGCCCGGAAGCGGCAAGCTGTTCGGCGAACTCGAAAGCTTCTTCGCCAAAGCTGCCGATTCCAAAACCCGAGGGCAAAGAGGTGGGATGCAACAGGATGCCGCTCGCGCGAGGGACCTTCACGCGACTAAATTAGCAGAGCGAAAAGAATCGCTTTTTTTGCGGAAACTACCACTCTTTTAGCGCTAATTCGAAGCCCAGTAAATTTTCGAGTGCCGAATTGTGGCAGGTTCATCGTCCTCTGAATTGATTGCTTTCGGGTTTTTCGCATCGGCCGAGAAATATCGGCTCACTTCGTATTTCAAGAAGGTTCCAGCAACGGCAATGAAGGCGTTTTTGGTTTTTTTCACCCTCACCACCTGTCTTTTTGCGGCCCCAACGACCGCCCAATTTCAATCCACGTCCACCAGCATCGGTCCTTTCCCGAGCAATGTGCTCACGGTGCCGGACCCTGCACAGGCAACCGGATTACGCGTGAATTTACCACCGGATTCCACACCCGCCTGCGATCCCGCCTCCAGCCCGGCAGTCTGCGGCTACCAAACGATGCTGAACCAGCTCGACGGATTTAGCGTGAATCCGCGCCTGATGGCGTGCTTCTCCGGGCCGGTGAATGCCGCTTC
>JBOGMI010000910.1:0-1564 GCA_050746645.1 Bryobacteraceae bacterium
TTCCGCTGTTGTACCCGATCGGCGAGATTTATGCCACTCCGGATTGCAATCGTGTCACGCTTCCGCGGAACGAAGCGAGAGATCGCCAGGGTTACTGCGGGCAAGCACGCTGCGCAGCCAGGCTGCCAGATTCTGCAGGTGAGGAATCCGCCCTTGATAGCCGAGTTCTTTGCGGGCGATTGCCGGGTTGCGGCGGATCTCGTGCCGGGTGGTGCGCGCATAGCCACGCAGGAAGTCTGCCAGCATACCCGGAGGGCGGAAAATATAGCTGGCGTGCCCAGGCCGCGGGATTTCGGCGATCACTGCGCTGTCAAAGACAAACAAGTATTCGTTGCGAAGCAAGTAGATTTGTTGCGCCCGGGAAGCGAGTTGCTGGTAATAACGATCTTCATAGTCCCGCTCCCAATTGATGAGGCGGCTATCGATAGGGCCGGTCACGCCATGCGCAAGGCACCACTGTGCAGCATCTTCCGCCTTTACAGGTTCCCTCTCGATGCGCGCGCGTAATAGAGCAACGACGTCGGCGTACGGATGGAAGCACCGCCAGAAGAGGCGAGCCTGTTCGAACCTGCTCGCCAATGCTTCGGTGTTTTGCAGAGTGAGCGTGCTGGCCAACGGCTGGCGCCAAATCACTGGCTCGAAGGCCTCGCCCTTGCGCCGGAATCGCGTCTGCTGCCAAAATCTCGCCGTAACCTTCATGGACCCGAGCGTGAGATGCACCCAGCCGTTCGATTCGTCCGTCCACCTCAGGGGCAAAATATATGGATCGAAGCGCAGGAGAAGTTTGCGGCGGGCGTCCCGATAAACGGCGACAGGTCCCTCGAACCGTAGCTTCCGAAGCGGGATACCCACGGTCTGTTCCTCGATTGCAGGCGTAAACCGCAACAGACGATGGACAACGAAGGTCTCGGCCTGTTTCTTGCCGGTTGTCAGCAGGCAACCGACGGTCCACGGCGGAAAGGCTACCGGGAAGAATGGATCTCGCCGCAAGTCAAGATACTGTCTGCGCAATTCCGGGTTCAACAGGATTTCGAAGCCACGCGCCAATCGCGCAGATAGAGCCGCAGAATTCTCTTCCGCTGCCGCGAGCTCCAGAGATCGTATCCGGTAGGCAAGCCGGATTTCCGCCGGTGAGCTCGATTCGAGCGCTCCCAATATTTCGAACCAGCTTGCCTGCTGTCTCCAGGGAACCGCCCGGTCGGGCGCAAAAAAGTAATCCCTGATCTGCGCGCTCTCGATCGGGACTCTCGCGATCCCGTTCGGGGCGCCGGCGGCGGCATCCAGGATGATAAAGGACTCCCCGCGGCGGTCCTGCTTTGGCGGGTGCGCCGCGACCACGGGGATCTGTGCGAGATCGGCTCGCCCTTGGCGCTCGATGTAAAACGAGGTCCAGCGATCCAAAGCCTCGATGCCCGAATCTATGTGCATGCGGTCGGCAATTGCAATTTGGTCCCGCCATTCGGCGGGAACCGATACGAACCGGCCGTCGCGCAATTCGCAACGCATGCCGCTGCCGGTCCGCTCGATTGCAACCACGAGATTGTTCCAGGCGCGGTCCGGCACA
>JBOGMI010000911.1:0-3138 GCA_050746645.1 Bryobacteraceae bacterium
ACGTTTATCAGAACCCGAAGCTGATGCCGCCCGGCAGCATTCATCCGAGCGGGGCAGGGAACCAGGTTGTGGCGTGGGATGTGTTTCACCTCATCCAGCCGCTGCTTAAGAAAACGAGCGATGCGAAGGATCCTCGGCAAACCCAAAAAAACGATGTTATGCCACACAGCACACCGTGAGCTATCCCGATTCGGTCCACTATCTGTATGCGCTCGGTAATGAGCTAAAGATCGGCGCGAAATTCGGCCTGGAGCGCATGCAAACACTGGTAGCCGCGCTGGGCCATCCCGAACGAGGGCCGCGGCTGGTACACGTGGCGGGCACAAACGGCAAAGGCTCGACTTGCGCCATGATCGCGAATGCGCTGCGCTGCGGCGGCTTGCGCACGGGTTTATACACCTCGCCACATCTGATCGAGCCTACCGAACGCATTCAAGTGAACGGCGAGCCGGTTTCCGAAGCATGCTTCACGGCCGCTTTCGAGACCGTCCACGCCTGCGCGGAAAAACTGCTGAACCAGGACCTGTTGGATTCGCACCCAAGCTATTTCGAGACCGTCACGGCCATGGCGCTGCTGATTTTCCGCGAGCAGTGCGATGTCGCGGTGATGGAGGTCGGGCTCGGCGGCCGGCTCGATGCAACCAACGTGATTTTGCCCGAGCTCTGCGTGATTACGCCGGTTTCTTTCGATCACGAAGCATTTCTGGGCAACACGGTCGAATCGATTGCGGCGGAGAAAGCCGGTATCTTGAAGCCCGGCGTGCCGGTGGTGCTCTCGACTCAGCATCCTTCCGCCGAGCGGGTGATTCGAGCGCGCGCCGAGGAACTGAAATGTCCGGTAATTCGCGCCGAAGATGTGCCGGTCGCGGGTTTGGATGTGACCGCCCATGATTCGACATTCGCAATCGATTGCGAATCGTATACCTGTGCGCTCGCCGGCCGCCATCAGGTGAAAAATGCGGTGAGCGCCATTCTGGCATGCCGCCGACTCGGCGTAGATCGCCCCGCCATTCATGCCGGTTTGGCCGACGTGCGCTGGCCGGGGCGCTTGGAAAGGGTCTCGCAGAATCCGGATTTTATCATCGATGGGGCGCACAACCCCGCCGGCGCGGCGGCGCTCGCGAGCTATATCCGCGAGTTTTTCGCCGGGCGTCCGGTTTGGGTCGTCTACGGCGCGATGCGCGATAAGGCGATCGAGGAAGTCGCGGAACAGCTATTCCCCCTGGCAGATCAACTGATCCTGACCGCGCCCAATTTTTCTCGCGCTCTGCGGCCGGAGGCGATCCTGGAAATCTTTCCGCATCCGGGCGCGGCGGTTACGCATTCCGTTGCGGAAGCTATCGCGCTGGCGCGCGGAGCGTCTGCCGATGCGGCTGTCTTTTTCTGCGGCTCGCTGTATCTGGCCGGCGAAGCCCGAGAGCTGCTGCTCGGCAGGTCGCTGACGCTCCCGGCTCCGATCCGGCATTCTTGATTCCGTTTCGTAAAATTGAGCTTGCATGAGATGGGTGCGTGCTGTTTTTCTTACCGATCCGCTGGTCATTCTCGCCACCATGTTCTTCGGCAGCATCAGCCTGCTGGTTTCTTTTTTCGATAAAACGGGCAGCAGGCAGATCGCCGTGGGACGATTTTGGGCGCGATTTCTGCTTGCGCTGAGCGGTATCCGTGTGCGCATCTCGGGCCTGGAGCGCATTGTGCCGGGCGGCAGCTATATTTTCGTGGCCGATCACCTGAGCTACATGGATACGCCAGTCATGCTGGCCTACATCCCTGTGCAATTTCGGTTCCTGGCCAAGCGCGGACTGTTCAAGGTGCCGTTTCTGGGACAGCATTTGAGCCGCGGGGGACACATACCGGTCCCGCTAGAGGACCCCAGGGCGGCGGTGAAAACACTGCAGCGCGCCGCCGAACTCATCCAGACAAAGAAGACTTCGCTGCTCATTTTTCCCGAAGGCGGGCGCTCGCAGGACGGAGCATTACAGCCGTTCAAAGAAGGCGCGGCATATATTGCGATCCGCGCCGGCGTGCCGATTGTCCCGGTCTCCATCCGCGGTACACGTGAAATTCTTCCGTTCGGTTCGGGCGTCGTAAGGTCCGGCGTCGTCGATTTGCACATTTTGGAACCGATCGATACGAGGGGCATGGGATTAAAAGAACGCCGACGGCTTACGGAGCGGCTGCGTGGGTTGATATTGGGAGAGCTACAAGGCGCCGCAGTCGCTTCTTACAGCGAACATGAGAATTGATTTTGACGCCTTGCATGAGCGCGCTTTAAGTAGCCGCTGTTTTCGGAGTTTCGTTCTCTTCCGCCGGGCCGCCGTCAATGCCCATCTGGGAGAGCCGGTAGCGCAAGGCGTTGCGGGTGAGCCCGAGCAGCCGGGCGGCTTGGCTTTTGTTGCCGTTGGCGCGGTGCAGTGCTTCGCGGATCATCATCTGCTCCCAATGCTCCAGGGTCTCGCCTTCGGGTAATAACGGCAATTGCTGCGCAGAGGCGGGCAGGCTGCGCGCCGGTTCGATGCGGATATCGCTTGGCTGAAGGATTTTGTCAGCAGCGAGAACCAGGCTGCGTTCGATGGTGTTCTCCAGTTCGCGGACGTTGCCGGGCCAGGAATGATCGAGCAGGCGGTCGATGGCCGCGGGGCTGATCTCCTTCGCAACCGAGCCCAGGTCTTTCGAGAGCTTGGCGGCAAAGTGCATGGCGAGAAACGGAATGTCTTCTTTGCGCTCGCGCAGCGGCGGGATGTTAATGGGCACAACGTTGAGCCGGTAATAAAGGTCTTCGCGAAAGCGGCCCTGCTCGAGCGCCGCGCGCAGATCTGCATTGGTCGCCGCGATCACACGCACATCGACATCGCGCGTGACATTCGATCCCAGCCGTTCGAATTGCCGATCTTGTAAGACACGCAGCAGCTTGACCTGAATGTTTCCGGGCACGTCGCCGATCTCGTCCAGAAAAGCCGTCCCTTGATCCGCTTGTTCGAATTTTCCGAGCTTGCTGGTATTTGCGCCGGTAAATGCACCCTTTTCGTAGCCGAACAGTTCGCTTTCCATTAGATTTTCGGGGATAGCGGTGCAGTTGATCTTGACAAACGGCCGGTCGCGGCGCGGCGAATGGTGGTGGATGGCGCGAGCGATCATGTC
>JBOGMI010000912.1:0-1303 GCA_050746645.1 Bryobacteraceae bacterium
TGCTGCTTCACTGCCCGCTCGAACTCTCCGCGCGAAAACAGTTGCAGCAGTTGCGAAAATACGCTACATATTTGAGTCATGGCTGATCCTCTCTTCTTTCCGAATGGTTCTCGACGGAACCCATTCCAGATTATCGGGGATCAGCCGCTCCTCGCACTTCTCAAGCCGCGCCAGTTATCGGTCTATTTTGGACAGCAATGATTCGCAACAGGCACCAAAGTTAGGCAAGTTAGTTACTCATAGGCTTCACTTCGTACTGCGAGTACTGTCGTAGGAGGAGTTGAGTCGCCTCGCTTACTGCACCTGTCATTGGTTCGTTGTTTCGTTCGGAACCGACGCTTGTTATGCGCAGACGTTTTACGGATGGTCCTTCGGCGGCTGTGAATGCCGATGGAAGAATTGAGATCTTCGCGCGCGTTTCGGACGGTGCGGCATGGCATAAAGTTGGACCAATTTCCACTTTCGGAATGGGTGGCTCGCTCTCGATCGTAATGGAAACGGAAAGATCGACGATTTCACCGAGCTTTTCGGCAACATGACGCCTCAGCCGAGGAGCAGCGGTCGTAATGGCTACCGAGCGCTTGCACTGTTCGATGACCCAATGAACGGCGGCGACGGCAACGGTGTAATCGATCCGGGAGACAGCGTTTACGACAACCTGCGCGTCTGGATCGACGCTAATCACAATGGAATCAGCGAGCCCGCTGAGCTCCACACTCTCCGCCAACTGGGAATCTTTCGAATCGCTCTGCAATACACCGAGTCGCGCTACGTCGATGCAAACGGGAATCAGTTCCGGTATCGAGGAAAGATTTGGGACAAGGCCGGCGGTTCTCACAAGTTTTGCTACGACGTAACGGTCGCCGTCTCCGCAGGAGCGGCAAAGTAATGCGCCCACGAGTCAGTCCTTTCGAGCGTACGGGATCTCTTGGCCGCCTTCTCGTGATTTGCGTGCTGATCCACATTGGGTCGGAGCTCTCCTTCGGCCAGCAGCGACCGGACAGCCAACCCACCCGAGAGGACCTCATCCAGAAGGCGTATGCGAAGCACTCGAAGAAGATCCGCCACCTGTTACCCCCGTATTCCGGTCCACCCTTGCTGCTCAAGATGTTTCAGCGGCGCATAGGAGACGGCATGTGTGACCCCGAGCAGCACACAGCCTGGGAGGCTCACTTTAAAGGAATTATGGCTGGTGCGGCAATCGCCGACCTTGGATTCTCCAAACCTGCTGATGCTACTGCCACAACACTGGTCACTATAGATACCTTCGCGCCGATTCGTTCTCTTCCCGCCAAACGCTCCG
>JBOGMI010000913.1:0-2621 GCA_050746645.1 Bryobacteraceae bacterium
AAAGAGTGCGATTTATTTTCCGTGCCGCTTCGCGATCAGTTTTCGCACGGCGGGTACGAGATCGTGGGGAATCCTCATCACGGTTTCGGAGGGCCGGAAAGCGGCTTCATCCTCGGCGACAGCCTCATCTTCGGTCTGCGCTTCGTAGTGAGCGATCACCTTCTTTACTTTGTTCTCGTCCCATCCAGGAGGAAATTTATTTTCGCTCATTGCAGTTTCTTTTTTCTCCGCCTGCGATAGGCGGCAAGCGACTTACCTGCCAACTCATATGCCGTGATCACAAACAAGTATCCCGGCTCCTCCACGAAAACAACACGGAGATATCTTCCTGCGGCAGTTTGGCCGACTGCTATTCTTGAGCCATCCGGCCCCGGCCTCTCTTCACCAGGATACTCCAAAAGCTCGAGAACCTCCGCTTCCTCGACTTGGTGGTTGAGGATGTGCGGAAGTCCGGTCCGCGGATCGATATAAAAGCGGATATCCAAGTGTTCTTCTCTATCACGCGCGTGATTTATGCAAGCGACTCCAGCGGGCAGCGCGGTCGTTTTTTCAGCAGCGGTGCGGCCAAATCGCCGACCTTCTTAATCCGCGCCGGCATCGAATCCATGGTGAAATTCTCCGCCGCAACACCGGCTTTGACTTCTCCCCATCTCAAGGGCGCCGAGACCGTCGCCTGCGGCAGCGGACGAACCGAATATGCCGAAGCCAGCGTCCTGCCCCAGGCGTTCTGGGTGTAATCGATCAAAACGCGCCCGGGTGGGCGCCGCGAGATCCGAGGCTCGGTCGTGATTTCATCGGAATGCCGCTTCGCGAGCTCGATCGCGATGCGCTTGGCAGCCTCCAACACCTCCTTTGGTACCGGCTTGCGATAAATCGGCACCGAAATGTGCATGCCGCGCGAGCCCGTGGTCTTGGGAAAGCTGGGGGCGCCGCGCTTATCCAGATACGATTTCATACGCAGAGCGACTTGCCTCACTTGGCTAAAGCCGGCGGGCGGCACCGGCTCCAGTTCGAAATGCAGATAATCGGGATGATCCGTACGGTCGCAGCGGCCGTACCAGGGATTCAGATCGATGCAGCCGAGATTGACAATCCAGAGCAGCGAGGCTTCATCTTCGATGACGGGAAAGTCGAGCACACTGCCGGAACGTTGCTCGATGGGACAGGCGTCCAGCCAGTACGGCTTGTACGGCGGCACTCGCTTCATCAAAACGAACTCTCCCGCGATGCCGTCCGGATAGCGCTTTAGGACCACCGCGCGATTCCTCAGATGCGGCAGGAGCACCGGCGCGATGCGCGAGTAGTACGCCAGCAAGTCGCGTTTGGTCTTGCCGAGATCGGGCCAGAATACGGTTTGCAAGCTGGTGAGTGTAACGTTCTTCTTGCCGCACTTCACCGTGCAGGAATGGGCGTCCTTCGGGATCTCGACGGGCATGCTGCGAACCTTTATTGCTCCTGAATCATCTTTTTCGCGGCGCCGACATCCGGGGCCGAGGGCAAGATACCGTCGAGCCGCGTGAGCGCCAGCATGCCGCGCAGCATGGGAGAAGTCCCTGCCAGCGCCATGCCGCAGCCGTGCCGTGCCGCGAACGTATAAACCACCGTCAGCTCTCCCAGCCCCGAACTGTCCACCGCCGTCACGCTGCGCACATCGACAATGACGCCGTTGTACTTGGAGCGCCGCAGCAGCTCGCGCGCGCTCTCGCGAACCGAGCGCAGCGGCGGAGACAGGGTCAGCGCGCCCTTCAATTCCAGAACGGCGAACTCGCCTTCGGCACGCGAATCGATCTCCAGCGGCATTTCCGCATCTCCTACACTATGCAATTGCTTCCGGCGTTATCCGAGTGTGCCACACGGCGCCGCAATTCAATATAGTAATCGCGCACAAGGAAAGTTCGCGCGCCTCGTGTGAGTACAAAGCTGCATGCAGGCCCTTCGTCTAAGCGGCCGCGCTGCCCTACTTACCGTCCCAGATTCGGGAAGAATTTCAGCAAATAATATGGAATCGGAATCCATTTGCGAATTTCGACGTCTAAATGGATAGAAGCGGCGAATAGACCGCAAGCAACTGCGAGCACGATTTTCCGCCTCGCGAGAGTTCACTAACACCAAACCCCAGACTCTCGGAGACGGCAAAAGGGGCCTCTCCTCCGGCCCCTTTTTTGTTTTTCGAGCAGGTGGGGCAGACCGTCGTTTTTTGTGGTCTGCCGCGACCTGTAGTCTGCGCTCTGAGACTGACGACAAGAAACGATCGTCTGTCCCACGTTGCTACGCCATGGCCGGCTCTAGTTCTTCCTCGCGCGCGGGAGCGGCGGCCGTCTGCGGCTCCGCTTCCTTGAACTTCACCGAAACCAGCTTCGAGACACCCGGTTCCTGCATGGTTACGCCGTAAAGCGATTGTGCAGCCTCCATGGTGCGCTTCGAATGCGTGATGACGATGAATTGGGTTCTCTCCGACATCTCGTCGAGCAGCTTGGTCATTCGCACGATGTTCGGCTCGTCGAGCGGCGCGTCCACTTCGTCGAGAATACAGAACGGGCTGGGCGTGTATTCGAAGATCGCCATCAGCAGCGCCATCGCGGTGAGCGACTTTTCGCCGCCCGAGAGCAGCAGCACGCTCT
>JBOGMI010000914.1:0-3831 GCA_050746645.1 Bryobacteraceae bacterium
CATACAAAAATCCGGCCAGGACCTTCCTCAAGGCAAGCGCGCAGGCAGCGCCGAGGAAGGTCCCGCAAATAGCCGGCATGGTTCCGCTCCACAAGACCATGCGCACAATGTCGCTGCGCTGCGCGCCGAGCGCCATGCGGACGCCAATCTCGGCCGTGCGCGCGACGACCGAATATGCCGCGACCGCGTAAATGCCAATGGCCGCGAGCAGCAGCGCAATTCCCGCCAACACCGTCAGCACCGAAGTGTGAAACGCTCTCCAACCCATTTGCTGCCGCAGCACCTGGCTCATGGTTAGCGCGCGGTAGGCGGGCAAGCTGGGGTCGGCTTCGTGAACGATTTTCTTGATGGAGTTGACAAAGGCCAGCGGCTTGCCGGACGTGCGCGCCACCATTGCCACCTGCGTCTGCTCTTGCTGGATAATGCAGGTGAACATCTCGGGCTCGGTGGGCTCGTCGATTCGGCCCTGATGGAAATCGCGCACGACACCGACAATGTGAAACCAGAGAATCATGGGCAGATACGGTCTGACCACACTTCCGACTGCTTCCTGTCCGGTCAGGAAGCGGCGCACGAAGCTCTGATTGACAATCGCCACCACTTGCGAATTGTTATCGTCGTGATCGTTGAAATCGCGTCCCGCGACGAAGGGAACTTTCATAGTCTTGAAATAATTCGGCGAAACCTGAACGACGCGCACCATGGGTGTGTCCCACCAGGTTTTGGGAGGAACCTTTCCTTTCACCAGAATGGGGTCGAACTGAGAGCTCGTAAGCGGCAAGTTAGAGGTAAAGGCGGCGCTTTGAATGCCTGGAATCGTTTCGATGCGGCGCCGCAGCCGTTCGATAAAGTTGCCCACCACGCCGGGATGCTTGGCTGCGTCATAGCGGACTTCGGGTAAGGCGAGCCGAACCGTCAGGACATGATGCGGGTCGAAGCCGGGATCGATGCCCGAGAGATGCGCGAAGCTCCTGATGAGAAGACCGGATTCGATCAAGAGTAAGGTCGCGATGGCGGCGGTGATGGCGATGAAAACGCGCTTGATGTTTTGATGGCCGCGCGATTCGGTAGTGCGTCCGCTCAGTTCCTTCAGCGCATCGTTGGCACGCGCCCGCGAAATGCTATATGCCGGCGCGAGGCCGAAGATCATGCTGCTGGCGACAGCGACCGCCACGGTGAAGGCGACCACTCGCCAGTCGAAAGCGACGTCGGCCGGGCGCGGCAGATGGCTGGCCTCGACGGTTTTGATCACATACACGCCTATCGCGGCCAAGCCCAAGCCGAGAGCCGCGCCGGAAAGAGACAGCAGCAGGCATTCGGTCCATAGCTGCCGCACCAACCGCCAGCGATTCGCGCCCATGGCAATGCGCACCGACATTTCGCGTCTGCGCGCGGAAGCCCGCACCAGCAGCAGGTTGGCTATGTTGCCGCACGCGATGAGCAGCACCGAACAAACCGCCGCGAACAGGATCAGCAGTGCAGGCCGCACATCGTAGCTCATCCATCGGTGCAGATACATGGCGCTGACGCCGATTCCGCCATTGCGCTTCGGGTATTTCCGGGCCAACACGCTGGCGAGGGAGGATGTTTCCGCCAGCGCGCGCCTCAACGATACACCGGGCCGCAGCCGCGCCAGCACACGGTAGCGCTCGAATCCACGGGTATTCACAATATTTGTGAAATCGAAGGTCACCGGAACGGCTACGTCGTCGCTCTCGCCCAAGACGTTGAGTGCGTCGGGCATGATGCCGACAATGATGTAAGGCTGGTCGTTGAGCCAAATCTTCTTGCCAATCACGTTTTGGCCGCCGAATCTGCTTTGCCACAAAGAGACGCTCAGCATCACGCTTCGGCCCTTTCCCGGCTGGTTCTCTTGCGGGGTGAAATTGCGGCCGCGAATCATGTGCAGGCCCATCAGGGGCAGCAGCGACGATTCGCACTCGAGCACCTTGACGCGCTCGGGAGTGCCGCTCCCCGTCAGGTTCGACTGGCTGAAAGTGAACAGCGCCATGCCGTCGAAAGACCTCAAATCGTGTTTCCAATCGACGTAGTCCCGCATGCTCACCATGGTCCGCGCTCTCTTGGGAGCAGTTTCGAAGAGGCGCACCAGCCGCCCACCGTTCTTCAGCGGCAGCGGCAGCAGCATCTCGGCGTTGATGACGGTGAACATCATCACGGTCGCTCCGATGCCGATGGTCAGAGCGAAGATCGCCGCCGCTGTGGACCATGGGTTCCCCCGCGCGACACGCAGCGCGTAGCGTATGTCCTGGCGTACAGACTGCAAAACCGGTGCTATGAGCTTATCAATGTCCCCGTAAGAATCGGGACCGGCGGGGAGCAGCCGCGCCGGACTTCGCTACACTGAAGGTTTAACCTCATGGCGCAAAACGAACAGCAGGGCGCGAAGGCCGCGCACGGGGCCTCACCCAAGATCAAGCAGAAGGATAACGTCTACCAAGCTGAGTATTTCGGAAGCGGAACCTTTCGCATCGTCAAGCCAAAGCGAAAATCGAGGAAAGCGCGTCAGTCGCGGCTCAAGGGCACGACCCCCGGCGCAAGAAAATAGCTTTCGTTTTAAGACGATCCGGGCTCTGCGGCGCGCTTCCGGCTCGGCGAGCCCGTCGGCCATATGCTTCGAGTTTGAAACTCGATGTGCGCCGACAGCTCTCCTGGAAGGTCGCTTTCTTTCCGGAGGCGGCTAAAGATCCCAGGCCAGCGCATATCATGCCTGTTCCAGAATGCGGTCGATCGCGCCGCTAATGCCCCCGTCCCCTCCCTGTTGCAAATCTTTTTTACCTTTAGATCCAGCGCCTTACCCCCTCCGCGCCCTCTCATTCCGCACGCCCGCCCCGCACACTCAATCCAGCAATTGGGGACAGGCTTAGAATTTTTCGCACCGCGATGCTCTGAAAGCAAGCAAACGCCGCCTTGCGGAAATTCGTTGCCTGTCCCCAATTTCTGGGCGCGCCCCTGCCGTACCAATCTGGATCACCACCATGGCTACTCCCAAACAAATCGCGGCCAATCGCCGCAACGCAGAAAAATCTTGTGGCCCCAAGTCCGCCGAGACCAAGGCCAAAGTCGCCCAGAACGGCGTCAAGCACGGCCTCTGCGCCAAATTCCGCGTCCTCAAAGAACTCGAAAAGCAGGAAGACTTCGACGCCCTCCTCAACCAGCTCATCGAAGACGAACAACCCGTCGGCCGGGCCGAAATCGAGCTGGTCGTCAAAATGGCCGAACATACCTGGCTCGCCAATCGCGCCCTGCGCTTCCAGAACCAATGCTTTGCGCTCGAGCCGAAAACTCCCGAGCAAGCGAAGAAAGGCGAAATTCCCGTCGGCGTCGACTTAACTTACCTCGAATATTACGTTCGCTACCACGCCGCCCACGACCGTGCGTATCAGCGCGCCTCCGCCGAGCTTCAGAAGCGCAAGAAAGCACGGCAGTTAGCCGAAATTGGCTTTGCTTCGCAAAAACGCGTTGAGGCCGAAGAATCGCGCAAAGCCGAAAAGCACGCCGTCCACATCGCAACCGCCAATCTGCGCAAACAACGCGAAGAACTCAAGCTCGCGACCGCACTCGCTCAAATTCTGCCCGACAATTTAGACATTTCTTCCCCACATCAAGGTTTTTCCGCAGGTGGGGCAGACCATCGCAGTTCGTGGTCTGCGCTTCCGGCCAAAATCTCAAACAACAAATCAAATATTGACTTTTTAGCCGCGCTCCGGCGAGACAGGCAGACGAAAAACCGAGAGTGCGCGACAAAAATGTGGGCGCATGCCGAGCATACCAGCGCAACAGAACCCCGACTGTGAGGGAGGGCCGGGCAGT
>JBOGMI010000915.1:0-2551 GCA_050746645.1 Bryobacteraceae bacterium
TGCTGATGTTGTAATCGAGCATCGTATTATACGCATCGCGCCATTGATTCCCTGTTGCCCAGCCGAAATAATCTTCCGGTCCGTTGTCCAGAGCTTTCGACCATTGATAGGTCATCAGTAAGTTCAGGCCGGAACTGAATCTGTAGTTGTATTTCGCTTCCAAAGCGTCGAATGCGGACCGCGCTCCCGGCAGCGACCGCGTCCATTGGAGATAGGTGAATTCCGGATAGGGACGCAGCATTTCGTTGTATGCGATCGTCGGCACGGAGCCGAAATAAGTGCTTGGATCGGCCACCCCGTAAAACGGGTTTGGCACCTGAGAGTCAAGCTTCGGCCCCAAGCTCAAGTACTGATCTGGCATTTGGTCGGCGTCGAGGTTGGGATTGCCGTAGAGAAGCTTGCGGCCGCGGTTACCGTTGTACCCGATCTCGAATACCGAATGCGTGCTCACCCTGTACTGGATATCGAAACTCCATTGCTCGGTGTACGGCGTGGGGTGCGGCGCAACCGGCCATATTTGCCCAAGGCCGTTGCCGACCAGCGTCAGCAAGCCCTGAGACGATCCTTGAGGCTGGTTGATGCCTTGGGGAAAAGGATTGCTGATTAGGCTCAACGGGGTGAATCCGTTATCCTGCGTGGCGTTGTAGTTGGTGCTGGAGCTAAAGCCGTAAAATTGGCCGGGGTTGTCGAAGCTGATCATTGCCGAGGGCGGCAAATAAAAGATACCGGCTCCGGCGCGCAGCACCAGCTTATCAGTAGCCCGGTAAGCGATTCCCAGCCGCGGCGCGAAATCGAGGTTATTGGGCGGCCAGGCGTAACGGCCGTATTGGCTGCCGCTCGCGTCTGCATATTGGAATCCTCCAAGCAGTTCGCCTCCAAATACCTGGTTGATCGATTCGCCGTAAAGCGGCGAAATCTCCTGGCCAATGGGATTCGCCACTCCAGTATTGAAGTACATCAGCCGGTTAAAGCGTTCGGTGGCGGGCCGCTGGTTTTCGTATCTCAGCCCGGCATTAATCGTCAGCCGCTTGGTTGCGTGCCAATTATCCTGAATGTACATACCGTAGCTGTGCAGGCTCATATTTGGGCTGATTTGAATTCCCTGCCCGCCGCCGCTTCCCACTCCCATGAGCATGGATGCGATCGCATTCCCGCTCGCGGTAGAACCGTAATTCAGTGCCATGCAGGGTCCTCCAGGATTCGGATCGCAGGACGTTTGAGCGCTGCTGAAGTCGAACTCGCCGACCGATTCCGATACGTTGCTAATCACCTGGTTGTCGAAGTTGAAGCCGAATTGAAGAGTGTGACTGCCCAGCACTTTGGTGAAATTGATCGCCGCCAGATCGGAATCGCGAGGATACATCTCAAAGCTGTTATTCCCTAACGCCGATCCGTTCGGGCCGTTATAAGGGCCATCCGCATAAATCACCGGCAGAAGCGGGGCTTGAAAGTAGGAATCAGGCAGGCCGATGGTAGATGCATCCGCTTTCCCGTAACCTTGCGCAGTATGTTGCTCCTTCCAGCGGCTGTAACTCAAGTAGCCGTTAATAACCCAAGTGGGGCTGGGCGTGATGGTGTCGTTCAACACGACTTGAAAACCGTTGTTGTATTGGTTCACTCCGGTATCGGCCCCATTGCAGAAAAAGCACGAAAAAACCTGGTCCTGGCGGATGCGGTCCGAAAAGCGAACAAACAGGCGATTGATGGAGCTCTGCTCCCAATCGATCCGAGTGTCGACTTTGTCGTTGACCCAGTTGCCTGAACCGGAAGCTCCATAGTTATTCAAATCGTTCGGACCTTGGCCGCTACGGTTCGACTTCGGGAAGAGGTTCACAATCTTCTGCCCAACCGGATTCAGCAAATTAGCGGGGACCTTGTCGCCGGGAAATTGGGTCCGTGTATAGTCGGCTCCGGTATTATCGAGCGCGGTCGAGGTAAACGGATTGTAAATTAAATCGGGAGTTCCGTCTGCATTGAGCGCGGCGGAGAAATCCCCGGTGCGTTCGGCGTCGGTCGGCACCGTGGTCAGCATGGTTTGGGTATTCGGCTGGCGCAGACCTTCATAGGCGCCGAAAAAGAACAGGTTCCAGCGCTTCACCAGAGGGCCGCTGAAGTTTCCGCCAAACTGGTTCTGCGAAAAGTTCGCGCGCGGGAATCCGAATTCGTTGTTGTACCAACTGTTCGCGTCCAACACAGTGTTTTGCACATAGTCGTAAGCTTCGCCGTGGAATTGGTTGGTGCCACCCTTGGTAATCAGCGAAACGATGCCATCACCGCCTCTTTCGTATTGCGCGCTGTACGTGTTATGCACGATTTGCTCTTCCTGCACGGAATCCTGCAGCGGAGAGACCATTAAACCGCCCCAATCGACCGCCTGCGACGGAGCACCATCGATCAAGATCTCCTCTTCGCCCGTGCGCCCTCCATTAATGCCGAAATTGCTGGACATCTGGTCCAGCGTGCCGGAGGACTGGGTCTGGCCGCCGGGCGCCTGCGTCGTGCCCGCCACCGCAAACACGAAGTTCAGCGGGTTGCGCGTGCTGTTGGGCAG
>JBOGMI010000916.1:0-5901 GCA_050746645.1 Bryobacteraceae bacterium
CAACCGCCAGGAAGCGGTTCGTGTCTAAAATTGGAACCGCAGCGCCATCTGAATCGTGCGCTGGTCGCGCCAGGCGTTCACCTGTCCGAACGTTGCATCGTTCGCGGCGTTAATGCCCAGGCCCGGCCCAAGTCCATTAAAGCCCCCGGCTGAATTAATACCGGAGAGGCCCCAGATTTCCGGATGGTTGAACACGTTGAACACCGCAAACCGGTAGCTCACCTTCACGCTCTCTGTGATGTTGAAGTTCTTAATCAGGCTGCTATCCAGGTTTTGCACCCAGGGCAAGCGGAAGGCGTTGCGGCCGGTCTTGCCATATTGGCCGTCGAGCGGCTGCTGGAATGCCGTCGGGTTAATCCACTGCGCGCTGTTCTGGCCCGCATATGGGTCGCCCACGACATTGATGTACTGGTTGCCGGCGTTGTCTCCCTCCAGGTTGCCGTTAGAGTAAATCGTGAACGGCATGCCGGAGTGAATCGTGAGAATCGAGGTAAGCTCCCAGCCGTTGAGCAGGACGCCTAAGAAGCGGTTGTTGGTCCCCTTGGGGAGGTCGTAAACCCAGTCGGTCGAGAAGTTATGCGTTTGGTCGTAGCCCGCGGGTGCGTACTGTGCGGCGATATCGAACGGATTGTTGATCTGATCGCTATCGTTATCCAGAATATCCATCGTCCGCGACAGCGTGTAATTGAAGTTGCCGGTCAGCCCCTTGATAAAGCGGCGGCTCACGCGAATCATCAGCGCGTTATACCGCGAATAGGAATTCGTTTCAATCGCGTTCAAATTGCCCCATCCGAGATACGGCAGCAGCGCGGTGTACTGGTTGTTCACCGAAGGCAACGCGTTCGGATTCGCCGCGGTGTAGCCAACCGGCAGCGCATTCACCTGGCGCTGATCCATCAGGTGGACCGAATGGTTTCCCGAATATGAGACGTCCAATACAAACCCGGCTCCCAATTCGTGCTGCACGCCGGCGTACCAGGAATAAATGGTCGGCATCGTGTTATCGGTCGGGAAGATGGTCATGTTCGGAGGCGCCTGCCCGGTGCTGGCCACATCGAAGCTCGACACATTGCCGTAGAGCGCCGTCGAACTAAACTGGTTCGGATAATTCGTCCCCGCCCCGAAATTGAAATTGTTCTGCCGCAGCCGCTCGTTGAACATGCCGAATCCGGCTCGAAGAGCGGTCTTCCCGTTGCCGAATACATCGTAGGCAAATCCGACGCGCGGTTGAAAGAAATTCTTGGTGGGAGCAAAGCCTTTCGGCACTCCGTTGCAGGGATCGCAAATCAATCCCTCGTGCGAGAGTTGCTGATCAACGTCTCCTTCGAGGTAGCCGGTCTGCAAGTTGATTTGGGGCGCGATGGCGGGATTGTATTTCGAGAGATCGACGCTGTAAAGGTGGAACGTGCCTTCGCCGCCCGGAGTTCCGCCGCGGACGATGGTGTACGTCGGCACCATGCGGGCGAAACGCAGTCCGTAATTGACGGTTAATCGGCTGTTGACCTTCCAGCTATCCTGTGCATAAAAATCCTGCTCCTGGAATCCAAAGAACGGATAGATCGCGGCATTCGCTTCCGAATAGTTGTTGAAGTTGCCCAGCATCAGGTTGGCCAAGCCGTTCCCGGTATCGAGAGGCATGGAGGCGCTGGAACTGAAATCGATGCTGGCGTTCATCGGCCAAGTCGCGGTCTGGGCCTTCTTGTCCCAGTTGATATAGGCGCCGAACTTCAATGTGTGGCTGCCGATCACTTTGGTTACGTTTTCGGTGATGGCGTAGTCCTTGCCCCAGTTGTGCCAGCCGGGATCCCCGAGGTTCCAAGTGACTCCTGCGCCTGTGGTCACGTTTGGAATGGAATTGGTGATGTTAGTCGCCGGATAAAGCTGAGGGAACGTCGCGCCGATCTTATCGATGCTCACCGGATTGTCGCCCAAAATCGACAAGGATTGCGACTGATGGTTGTAAGACAGGATAGTCTCCGCAACCAGCGTGGGCGTGAACGTGTTCACTAGATTCCAGGACCAGGAGCTGCCCGGTTTGGGACGATATTGCGGTTGGATGGGGAACGGTTCGCCGGCCCAAACGCCGTTTTGGAACGACTCCTTTTGATAGTCGTTTACCCACCGGAAAAACGTGCTGAACTTGTCGCTCACCTGGTAATCGACTCGAGCCAAATCCTGATTTTTCGTCAGCACATCCGGATTGTTGTAGAAGTACCGGGCATAGCCGGCGTTAACCCCCGGTCCGCCGCTCAAGCTCGTGTAGTTCGGAATCGATGTCGAGTATACATTCAGCAGGGCCGCGCTCTGCGGATTCCATGCGGTCTGCGGAACCCGGTTGCCGGGATAGGGCGTGCCTCCTGTGATGTTGCCGCTGCTGTCGCGCGTGATGGTCCCGGGCTCGAATACTGTGCCCACCGGGAACTGCGGCGCATACGGCATCTGGCTGCCGGGAACGATCCAGGAACTGAGATCTCCGCTCAAAATTTGGGCATTCGGAACATCGGTGTAGGCGCTGCCGGGTAGCGTGCGGCGCGTCATCTCACGGTTGTAAAAGAAGAAGATCTTCTTGTTCTTGGGAGTGGAGAGCTTCGGAATGTATAGCCAGCCGCCCAGGTTACCGCCGAACTGGTTGTAGTGCAGCCTTGGATGAAGCGTGTTGCAAAGCACGCACTTCGCATCGAAATAGTCGTTCCGAAGGTATTCATAGGCATCGCCGTGGAAATGACTCGTACCGGATTTCGTCTGGACGGCGATTGCTACGCCCTCTGCACGCCCGTACTGGGCGTCGAACGCGCTCTGGAGCACGCGAAACTCGCCAATCGCGTCGATGCTCGGCTGCGTGTACTGCGATTGATTGTCGCCTACATCGACGTTGGGCGAGCCGTCCAGGTAGAAGTTGTTTTCCGAACCACGGCCGCCGAGGCCGTGAAACTGCGAAACGTCATTAAAATTCACATTGAAATCGCTTTGCGCTGAACTCGACATGCCGGGAACGGTGCTCATCAGAGCGATCCAGTTCCGCCCGTTCATCGGCAACTGCGAAATCTGAGTCTTGTTCACCAGATACGCCTTGTCCATGCTTTCGGTGTCGACTGGCGGCGCCACAGAGCTCACCTCCACGGTCTGCGTAACCTCACCGATCGCCAGCGTGATCTTCCCCAGCGCCACCTGCCGGTTCACATCGACGTCGAAGCTGGTCGTGATCTTTTTAAAGCCCGACTTCTCGACCGTGGCCGAGTACCTGCCCGGTTCGATGCCCAGCGCACTAAACCGGCCGCTGTTATCGGTTGTGAGCGTTCGGATCGCCTGATTCTTGTTCAAATCTCTGATGGTGACCGTCGCGCCGGGAATCGCCGCCCCGCTCGAGTCCACTACCGTCCCTGTAACCGGCTGCGACTGGGCCATCAACGGCTGCCGTGTCACTAATACAAGCAAGAGAACCCCGAGCATCAACACCGGGATTCTGATTCGGCTGTAAGCGAAATTCCTCATAGCGTTCCCCCTGCGTACGTTCAGATCGTGTCACAACTGCTCGCTGTTTTCAGGGGACAAACCGTTTAGATATTCGATTTTCCTCGCAACTAGTCGTATAATCAACGCAAACGTCATGGGGTTAGCCACCGTTAATTCGCAGTCTTTAACGGGAGAACCCGGCGAGCAGGACGTTCGACGGGAACTGGAGCGCATCGTCGCCAGCCGGGTTTTTCGCGGTAGCCATCGCTGCCAGACCTTTCTCAACTATGTGGTCTCCACCACCTTGGAGGGAGAGAGCAAGTTTCTCAAAGAGCGGACCATTGCGGTCCACGTCTTCGGCCGGGGCGCTACCGATGATCTCAGCGACGACAGCATTGTGCGCGTCGGCGCGCGCGAAGTGCGGAAACGCCTCGCGCAGTATTACATGGATGAGGGCGCCAACAGACCCCTTCGCATCGATCTCCCGGCGGGATCGTACATTCCCACGTTCCAGCGGCGCCTCCCCGCTCCTCCGGCAATAAATCCGAACTCAGAGGCGGTTGAACCACCCGAGCCGCAGGTGCCCGCACCACCCCGGCGCAGACGCTTTCGGTGGAGACCGTTCCTTCTGGGAGCCGCGGTAATAATAGCGTGCCTGGCCATCTTCGCCTGGCGAGCGAACCCTGGGCCACAGAGCGCTTTCGGCACTTTTTGGCAGCCCGTGTTCCACGAAAACGGGCCGCTGCTGATCGCCATTGCGCATCCCGTCGTCTATCTGCCGTCTGTGCGAGCACAAAAGCTGGACGAGCAGCGAAACGGAGTCCCCAACCCTCCCATACAGCGCCCCATTCACGTACCGCCCGGTCTCTTGAACGGTTCTGATTTTGTGGCGGTCCAGAACCAATATGTCGGCCTGGGCGATGCCGAAGCCGCCTTACGGATTTCTTCCCTGCTGGACCAGCGCCATACCGGGTGGCGTGTCCGGCTGGCCAGCAAAGTCGTATTCAACGACCTCTGGGACTCCGGAGCCGTACTCATTGGCGCATACACAAATCGCTGGACCATGGAGATGACGAAAAACATGCGGTACCGCTTCGCATACAACGCGCAGCAAAAGCCCTGTATCGCGGAAGCGTCCGCCGGCTGCCGCTGGACGCTGGCAAAAAAAGAGGACAATGGACAGTCGGCCGAAGACTACATTCTTCTTGCCCGCCTGCCGCATTCCGCGACAAACGGTTTTACGATGGTCTGTGCCGGACTGAACGTTTATGGAACAGAGGAAGGCGGAAGAATCGTCTCCGACCCGGATTCGCTCACGCCCATTCTCCGCCAGCTTCCCAAAAACTGGTCCAGCCGGAATCTGGAAATGGTCCTGCACGTCGCCGTCGTAGGCGATGCTCCGGCCCAATCGGAGCTCGTTTCGGCTTACACCTGGTGAGCAGGTTTCCGGACCACGCATGGCAGCGACCACGGATCGCGGAAAACAATTCCCAATTCCGGATGCGGTTCGTGCCAGAAATCGATGCTGGTGAGACCTGCTGTCTTGAAATGTTCCACCAGATCCGGCTTCGAAATGCACGATCCAGCGAAACCGCACACAGGATCCGCAACGGGAGCAAGTCGAACAATCACGGTCGAGCTGCGATTCGGAAGTCAGCTTGTTCTTACGGGAACAGATGTTGCATGTGAAGCGAAACAAGTGGGGTTTCCACAGTGTATCCGGCGCGAATCGTCGAGAGGCGAAGCCTCGCGCTGATATCCTGAGTTCGAGAGCATAGCCCTTGTCGCGACTTTCCGCCGCCTTTCGCAGTTTCTTTTCCATTCTGTTCCGCAACTCACTGGCGGAAGACATCGCGGTGCGCTTCGGCTTTGAGAAGCCGAAGCCGCCCCCGCCGCCAGTGAAGCTTCCGACCGCGAGCGACGGCGCGCTGCAAATGCTCGGTATCCTGCAGCGGGACGCGCGGCTGATCGATTTTCTGATGGAAGATATCGCCGGATATGCCGACGACCAGGTGGGCGCGGCGGTGCGAACGATGCACGCCGATTGCAAAGCCAGCCTCGCGCGCCACTTCACGCTCGCACCCGTGATCGACGGCGTTGAAGGAACCTACCAGCGGCTCGATGCGGCGAAAGCGCCCGATCCGAACCGCACCAAGCTCCTCGGCAATGTTCCGGCCAGCGGAAAAGCTCCAGGCGGCACGCTGCGCCATCGCGGCTGGATCGCTTCGTCCGTCGATCTGCCTCTGATCGGTAAACAGGATCCCTCGATCCTCGCGCCAGCCGAAATTGAAATCGAATAGCACGTCATGCCGGATTATGTTATCGGGATCGATCTCGGAACGACCAATAGCGCGCTGGCCTTCGCGCCCGCAAACGAAGACCTCACCGACGTCGCGCTCTTCCCGGTTCTGCAGCTTATCAATCCGGGCGAAACCGCCAGCCTCGATC
>JBOGMI010000917.1:0-3827 GCA_050746645.1 Bryobacteraceae bacterium
CGTCACTTACACGTTTAAGCGCACCAAGCCGCTGCCGAGTTACTTGATCGCCTTCGCGGTAGGTCCGCTGGAATTTGTAAATGCAGGCACGGCGGGCCGGAATCACATTCCCGTGCGGATCGTTACGCCAAAAGGCGAAGCGGCGGATGCGCAATACGCGGCTAAGGTGTCGGCGAAAATCCTCACGCTCGAAGAAAATTATTTCGGGATTCCCTACGCATACGCAAAGCTGGACAACGTGGCGATTCCGACTACCTTCGGTTTTGGCGCGATGGAAAATGCCGGCATGATCACTTACGCGCAGACCATTCTTTTGGCGAATCCGAAGCGGGACACGATCTCGCGCCGGCGCGAATATGCCTCGGTTGCGGCTCACGAGATGGCGCATCAATGGACCGGCGATCTGGTCACGACGGCCTGGTGGAACGATATCTGGCTGAACGAAGCGTTCGCGACCTGGATGTCGCAAAAAATTCTGGCCGAGTGGAAGCCGCAATGGCAAACGCGCGTGGACGATGTGAACGACAAGCTGAAGGCCGAGGAGGCGGACAGCCTGGTTTCGGCACGCGAAATCCGCCAGCCGATCAAGTCCAAGAACGATATCTCGAACGCCTTCGACGAAATTACCTATCAAAAAGGCGCGGCGGCGATCGGCATGTTCGAGCGCTGGATTGGGAAGAAGGAATTTCAAAAAAGAATGCACGCATATCTGGAGAAATACGCTTACCGCAACGCAACCGCGCCCGAATTTCTGGACGTTATGAGTGCGGTTACGGGAAAGAAAGTGAAGCCCGCGTTTTCGACGTTTTTGAATCAAGCCGGTGTGCCGGTGGTCTCGATGGCGCTCGATTGCAGCCGCGGCGCTCCGGAGCTGCATTTGACGCAGAAGCGTTTTCTGCCGCTGGGCACTCACAGTTCGGCGCATCAGCTTTGGGACATCCCGGTGTGCATCCGCTATGGCACGGGCACGCAAGGATCGAGCGCCTGCACCATCATGACCAAGCCTGCCATGGCCTGGAAGCTGAAGGCCGCTTCGTGTCCGGCGTGGGTCGAGGGCGACAACCGAGCCGTGGGTTATTACCGCGTTCATTACTCGCACAACCTGCTGAATGCCTTGGCGTCCGGAGATGTGACCGCGCGGCTGAGCGCTGCCGAGCGCGTCGATTTTATGGGCAATGCGGCGGCACTCTCAAACGCCGGAAAACTCTCGATGGCCGACGCTCTAGGGCTGGTGGAAAAATTTCATGCGGACCCGGAGCGGTATGTGGTGATGAGCGCTTTGCAGCTCGCTGCTCAGCCGGTTATACATCTTGTGCCGGAGAATCTGATGCCGAATTTCCGCCGTTTCATCGACAAGAGTTTTCAGGCGCGCGCGGAGAAGTTGGGCTGGACGCCGAAGCCGGGCGAATTGGACAACGTGAAACTACTGCGGCCGATGCTGCTGAGGATTGTATCGACCTACGGCGGGGACAAGAAGCTCGCCGGAGACGCGAGAGCGCTGACCGACAAATGGCTGAAGGATCACAGTGCGGTGCCTCCGACTCTGGTCGCCGCGGTACTGGGCGCCTCGGCCTACTACGGCGACCAGGCGCTGTTTAACAGGTACCTGGCCGCTTTCCAAAAGACGAACGATCGCCACCAGCGGGAGCGGATCATCGCCGCGATGGACCGCTTCCGCGATCCGTCCGTAATCAAAGCAGGCATGCAGGCGGTGTTGTCGGGCCAGATTCCTTTCATGGAGGGTTATGGCTTGCTGTTTGCAGGTCAGCGCCAGGCAGCGACACGCCGCATGGCTTTCGATTTCCTAAAGGCGCACTATGCCGAAATCGTCAAGGACCGGCCGCAAGGCGGCGGCTTCGATATGGGCGCCTATCTTCCCGAAGTTGGCATAGATTATTGCACTGAGCAGGGAAAGGCGGAGATCGAGAACTTCTTCAAGCCGCGCATCGGCCAGTTTACCGGAGGCCCGCGCATGCTGTCGCAGGTAGTCGAAGGCATCGGCGTTTGCATCGCGGAGAAGAAGGTGCAGGAGCCCAGCGTGGTGGCGTTTCTCAAGAAATACTGATGCGCTCTGCCGCGGATCAGTGCTTCTCAGCGAAGATCTGGTTAAACCGCTTTTTCTGCTTGTCGTTCAGGACGGCCAGGATGCGCTCGCGGCCTATTGCGGCGACATCGTCGCGCTGGTCTTCGAGATTCTCATAGTATTTGCCGTAATTGTCGAGAACCCGCGTGATAGCTCGCTCCTGTTTCGGGGTCAAATTCAGTTGGGTGGTGAGATGAGAAAGGCCGAAACGGCGTGCCTGTTCAATGGCGTGCTGTTCGGGCACCGGGAACATGCGCGCGTGCAGATACGCGCGCGTCGCCGTGGCGCCGACCGCTGCTCCGCACAGGAAAACGATGACCAGCACCGTGAGCACACGCGGGTTGCTCCATTTCGCGTTGCTATGCCGCGCGGGTCGGCTGCGTACTCGGCCAGGCGTAGCTATCGTGGCAATCCTTCTGGGAAGGGCCGGTTCCGCGGATGATAGGCGGCGAAATCGACCAGCACGGCGTTGCGCCGCTCGGTTGCGCTCCCGGTGACCAGGGCGCCACCGCTAAACTCCTGGGCCACGATGCGTGGGCCGCCCAAATGCCCGTCTCGCAGCTCGGCCGTAACACAATAAGTACTCAGGGCGATGGCGATGGTCAGCGAAGCGTATGCCAACCGCTTGCCGAAAGCAGAGTCGATAAAGGCTCCCCACACCGATTCCACAGCACGATCCCCCAGATGATCTTCAATACGCTGCGCCACGCGCGCGTAAAAGCCCGACGCCGGTTCCAGCTCCGCCGGCGTGCGCAGTTCATGCAGCAGCTCCGCATGGCTCTTCATGGCGGACAGTTCCGAAGCGCATTGCTTGCAGGACGCCAAATGCTCACGCGCTTGCTCCTGTCCCGCGGCCAGCCGCTCCTCGGAAAGCAGATGTTCCAATCGATCGCGAATGGACCGGTGCATATTCCCTCAAAAAATCTCAACCCTGACGGCGGATCTGCGCCCGCTTGCCGCTTATTTAAAACTCTACACCCCGGAAGCTTCAGGCGCTGTGGGGCACCAGCGGCGCGTTTTCCAGCCGCTGCGCCGCCTTCACCAGCTTCTGCCGCGCCCGAAACAACTTCACCTTAATGGTGTTTTCGTTCATCCCGGTCATCCCGGCCAGTTCTTCGACCGAATGGCCCTCCACTTCCTTCAAAAGGATCAGCGACCGGTCCTCCTCGGAAATCTTCGACAACAGCTTGAAAATCAAATCCT
Source organism: Bryobacteraceae bacterium (assembly GCA_050746645.1). Lineage (GTDB taxonomy): Bacteria > Acidobacteriota > Terriglobia > Bryobacterales > Bryobacteraceae > Bog-105. The sequence continues at coordinate 3,287 of JBOGMI010000917.1, forward strand.
GCTGCGCCAGCCGGTCGGCGATGGAAGGCTCGTGGCTGTTGGCCGCTTCCGAATGCGCCATGATCTGCGAGTCGTCGCTCGAAAAATCGCTCTCGTAGACCAGCTTGCGGACCCGCTTCTTGCGCAGATAGTCGTAGCACTCGTTCACCGTGATCTTATAGATCCAGGTGAGCAGCGAGCTGCGGAAATCGAAATTGGAAATCGAAAAATAGATCTTCGCGAAGACCTGCTGGGCGATATCTTCGGCATCGTTGCGATTGCGCAAAATGCCGTAAATGATAGAAAACACTTTAGCCTGGTAGCGGTCTACGATTTCGCGGAAAGCCAGCTCATCTTGCGCCTGGACGCGCCGGATGAGGGCAGCCTCTTCGCTCGTTCGATGGTCCAATCTGCTCTTGGGCCGGCTTGCTTCACCCGAAGCCGCCGGAAACGCGAGAGTTGCGCTCAGCCCGCTCATATATGGCGACCGACGTGCCGCCCGGGGATTCGGTTACAGGAAAATAGGCGCTCCGGCCGCTGTTGGATATTATGGCAGGTACGC
>JBOGMI010000918.1:0-1314 GCA_050746645.1 Bryobacteraceae bacterium
GCTTATTCTCGAATACCGCCGCGCCGCGCATTTCAAGCGGAGTCCGCCCGACTAAGTACTTGGCCGGAGTCGGGTTGGAACTCCAGGCTTCCATGTGAGGCGACCAGGGCGTGGTCGCGCCCTCATAGGTCAAGATGCCGAAAACCATGAGGCAAAAAACGACGATCAGCACGGCGATGGGCCTGCGCCGGACATGTTTTTCACCGGTGCCCGAATAGAAGGGCAGCAAAACCATCACGACGAAGATGACCAGCGGCGCGCCGAACATGGCGAAGGTTTCCATCCAGGGCGGCAGCAGCGCCAGCCCGGCAAAGATCGCGAGGAAGTAAAAATCGGGCCTGGGGTTGGCTTGAACGACGGTCGGATCAGGCGGCCCGACGGGACCGCTGGGGCCAAAAATGTAGGCGCAGCCGAGAATTCCGATGATCACTATACCGGCGAAGATCAGGTCCTTGCCGATGGCGTAAGGCACGAAAGGCACGCCTTCCTTGCGAAGGATGTCGGCATAGTGAGCGTCGTAAGTCGCTTTGTGCACGGGCCGCCCGACCTTCGGAACTTCATTAATTCCCTTGTTCAGCACCAGGCGCAGATGCATGGCAATAATGGCGATGAGCAATCCGGGCAAGATAAAGACGTGCAAAGTGTAGAATCGCGAGAGTGCTTCTCCGGCTATAATAGGCCCACCGAGCAAGAAATGCACCAAACCGGCGCCAATTCCCGGCACCCGGCCCATAACTGCGACTCCGATTCCCAGCCCCCAGTAGGCGTTCTGATCCCAGCGCATCACTTCGCCGGTAAACGACAAACCGAGGGTGATAAACAGGAGAAAGGTCCCGGAAATCCAGGTAAGTTCCCGTGGATACTTATAAGCGCCGAATAGAAACACCTGAATCATGTGCAGGGTCATGATTCCCACCATGAAATTGGCGCCCCAAAAGTGAACTCCGCGCATGTACCAGCCAAGAAACTGATGGTGGTCCAGATACTGCAGGCTGGACCAGGCTTCGTGGGTCGAAGGCACATAGACAAAGGAGAGACAGATGCCGGTGATCACCTGAATGACAAAGCAAAGCAGGGTGCCGCTGCCGAGGACATAAAACCAACTGCCGGAAGTTTTCGGCACTTCGTGGCCAGCGGTCGAGGCATAGAGCGCGGTAAGGTGCAACCTGTCGTCGAGCCAAACCGCCGTTTTTCTAAGCTTATCCATGTTACGTTTATGTGCCGGCCAGGCTCTGGTCGCTCACGCTCCCGGCTCCGTTTGAGTATTCATATCCGCAGGGACTATTTCCCCTCCCTAACGGTCGGGGTTCTGTT
>JBOGMI010000919.1:0-1444 GCA_050746645.1 Bryobacteraceae bacterium
ATGCGATTCTGGCTCACCCTGCTCCTTCTGCCGACGATGGCTTGTGCGGCAAACGGTTACAAGGCAGAAAAAATCACAGACCACGGCGTCCAAGTGGTTCGGTTGACCGACGCGGCGCATGGCGCGAGTGTTTCGATTGCACCGTCCGTCGGAAACCGGGCTTTCGCATTTACGGTGCATGGTCAGAACCTTCTCTACTTCCCGCTGACGAGTATTGCGGCTCCTCAAGCAAGAAGACTCAATGGAATCCCGTTCCTCGCTCCGTGGGCGAACCGGATGGCTGAAGGAGGTTTTTGGGCCAACGCTAAGAAGTATCAGTTCAACCCAAATCTCGGAACGCTGCGCCTGGACCGGAACGACATCGCAATCCACGGCATGCTGATCGGGTCACCTCTGTGGAAAGTCGTCGATCTGGGTGCAGACAAACACTCCGCGCATGTTACGAGCCGGCTACAATTCTGGAAGTATCCGAACCTGATGGCGAACTGGCCGTTCGCGCAGACGTACGAAATGACCTACACGCTTGCGAACGGCGTTCTCGAAGTAACCACGAGAGTCAAAAATCTGAGCGCAAAGCCGATGCCGGTTGTGATCGGGTTTCATCCGTTTTTCCACATCCCCGGAGTGCCGCGCTCGGAAGCGAGCATACACATACCGGCTCGGGAGCATGTGGAGACCAATCGGCTCCTCGTGCCGACCGGCGTGATGAAACCGGTGAATTTACCCCAATGGATCTCGCTCAAAGATCACATTTACGACGATGGATACACGGATCTCGTACGCGGGAGCAATGGCCGAGCAGTTTTTGAAGAAAAAGCGGGGTCAAAAGAGATTCAGGTGCTTTTTGGTTCTCATTACCCAGTTGGAGTGGTCTGGGCGCCGCCGGGCCGGCAGTTCGTCTGCTTCGAGCCCATGGCTGCGGTGACGAATGGAGCCAATCTTGCCCATTACGGCAAATACAACGAGTTACAGAAACTGGCTCCGGGCGCCACTTGGGAGGGAAGTTTCTGGGTGCGAGCGAGCGGGTTCTGAGTAAGTGTAGCCATCTGAAGACCGAGAGGTGCTCTGCTGGAAATGAAAAGTAACGGTTTCATGAGACAAACGATCGTCACGGCGGCGGCGCTCGTTTTCAGCCTTTGTGGCGCAAATGCGCAGCAGGGCGGGGCGGCCGCGCAGGCGAATGGCGTCAGCGGGCAGCATGGCCGCGTCGTCATTACGAAGGACCACACCACGATGATGCTGGAGCCGTATGCTCCGAATGTGATTCGGGTGAGCATCAGCCGGCTGAAGGCGCATGCCATGGCGGCGCCGGGATATGGAATCATTGCGAAGCCGGACGCCGCAGGCTGGAAATTTGAAAAGAGCGCGAATGGCCGAACGTATGAGTCGTCACGGCTTGCGGTGACCATCATGGGTCCGGCGAAGCATCACAGCCCGCACCTGC
>JBOGMI010000920.1:0-3286 GCA_050746645.1 Bryobacteraceae bacterium
ACATTTGTGCATTCGGCCAGTTGGGACACGTTTGCCCCGTTCACCGTCTGGGAATCATCTGTCCAATCGGCTACTCGGGAAACGTCTGTCCGCTCTGCCAGACTGGCAAACAAGTGTCCCATCGATCACAGGTGCCGGGCAAAACATGAGGCGGTATCCTACCGCCGCCGGTCCAAGGCCAGATAATAACGGGATTCACGATCGGAATATCGGCCACTATCGGCTTCCGTATTTTTCTTCCGATACCGACCTCGGACTCTTGCGTACCGCGCAAACCACTCCGGCGATTCCCCTGCACATTTAGCCACATCGATTAGCTCCGGGTATTCATCCAGGAACCGGTACACCGGCTCGTCGCCGAAGAAATCGCCGATGCGGCTTGGATCGAACGAAAGGGAAAGAAAACCGTTTTCGATCCACGATTGGATCTTTCTCTTAGAGACACAGAGCAGCAGCGCCAGTTCGTCCTCGCGCGCGCTCTCCAGAATGTCGTTGAGCCAGGGCGACTTTTTCAAGCAGCGATTCCAGTCAATCCTGCGCGGCTCCTTCCGGACAAAATCGGAAATGGAATCCGAGGTAATGAATAGCTTGCCCACCTTCTTTAGCCGCTTCGCACGGAGCTTTCCTTCCTCGACGATCTGCTTGATCCTGAACGGCCGCATACACAGGCCATCCGCCACTTCCCGAAGCGAATATGTGCCCTCGATCAAGCTCTCTTTAAGAGTGGGATCCCGATATAAAAGTCTGCGAGCGTCTTCTATGGCGATCCCTAACTTCCCCGCGACCTTCGCAAGAAGCTCCTCTTTGCTGTTCGAGAACCTTAAAATGGCTTTGATCGCCATTCTTTCTTTCACGGTTATCTGCCTGCGAGGCGAAACCAGCTTGTCCCAGATGCCCAACTTCTGGGCATGGCGTTTGACAGCCCGTTCGGAATAGTGCGCCTCGGCCGCGAGAGCATGGATCGTGGCCTGCAACTCTTCGGGCGAGCTGCTCCTCAGCAGCCACTGATCATCGCGAGGGGTAAAGCGGCTCTGCCGGTATTTTGACGAGCAGCCTTCATGTGCAGGCATCACCAGAGTGCCTGCGGTGCTTTTCAGCTCCTTGGCAAAATGTACCGTCCTGTCCACCCCATGGGAGCAAGCCGGGTTGGTATCGTTTACGTATTTCATGAGCACACTCGCTGTTCACTGCTTCCGAACGGCGCCGGAATGCCGGGCAAAAAGTGCCCCTATATAACTAGCCATTCGGAAAGGCGGATTTCGCCGGTTTGCACGAATTTTTTTGATCGAACAAGAGATCTCAGAATCGCGGCCCTCTCCGGACGTAATTGCCAATCCGAAAAAAGGAAGAATGCATTCCATTTGCCGCCAGGGCAACGGCGGGTTTAGCTTTTGCCATTTCTCCTTGGGCGTACAATTGATCTACTGTTCGGAAGGAATTTTGTGCCGACCAGAGTCCAGCCCGACCTGCCTCCGGAGGATTCACGGAGCTCACGGGAGCCACAGGCGGGCTTGCGGCTAAAGCAAACGGCGGCACGCCTTCGCCGGTATCTCCTCGGACGTCCCCGGGCCAAAGTTTCTGCACATGACGTGCAAACGCTCGGGCTACTCGATTGGAGGAAGGCGCTATTCGCCGAGGAACGCTCGATTCTACGACGGGAGCCGACAGGTCATAATCTGGTTTCTTTCGCGGAACTGGAAGCGATCATGCCGGATCCCTCTCCAAATCCTTTCGACCTTGTTTACGGAAGCGAGCTGATCTCTCAGATTGAGAAGAACCTGGTAGCGGAGGAATGGCCATACTGGGACGCTCTGTTGGCTGGAGAACGTCCCAGGCACGTGGCGGCACGGCTTGGTATCGATCCCAAGCTTGCTTCAAAGAAGATGAAGAAGCTGGAAGCTAAAGTGACGTCAATCATCTTCGGACAATCGCATTCCGCATAATATCCTCTAGCCTATGCGTGACATCAAACGAGCGCGTAAAATACTGCAGCAAGCCGCGCTCAAGGAGTTTCCAAATCCGGAGCGAATCGGGTGCCCGCCGGAAGAGGCCCTGGAAGCCATGGCACGGTACAAAAGGTCGGCGACGGAGGCGGACTTGCATCACATCACGCATTGTTCTCCCTGCTTTGCCAGCTTTCTGGCGACTCGACGGAACGCTCGTAAACAATACATAGTCCGCGCCGCAATTGCTTTTGCGTGCGCTGTCGTTCTGGCTGCCGGTATCTATTTCGCAGTTCGTCCCCAGGCGCGATATCGGGCCATGCCTGTTATTGCCCAATGGAATCTGGAAAATGCTTCACCGCTTCGCGGCGCGGAAGTTCGGCGGCAGGTTACTGTAGAAGCGCCGCGCCAGCGCGGTACGGTGATCGTTCGGCTCCCATTTGGAAGCGATGACGGGCGATACGATGTCGAAATTCGCAGAAGCCCTTCGGCGGCATCACCGATTAAAAACTTCCATGGCGTCGCCGCTATTCAAAACGGATACACGATTCTGCGAGTCCAGATGGATTTCTCAACCCTGTCCTCTGGTAAATATACGGTGGCCTACCGGCATGCCGATGCCTCGTGGCACTTTGTGCAACTCGTTGTGCCATGAGCCGACCTAGCGCAGCGGAATTTGAAACAGGAGCTGGCGTCTTTGTAGGATCGCCGCAGACAAATTGAAGACTTGGTGGCCAGCTATTTTTTGCCGATCGGAAGGATTTCTGACAGAATGAGTTGGCAAGGGTTGAGCGATGCTGTTACGCCGCCTAGCGCTTTTGATGATCTGGTTGCTGCTGCCGGCGGAATTCTGCACCGCAGCGAACGATCCCGCGGCGATTTTGCGCGAAGCTAACCGGCTAAGCAATCTTTTCAACTGGGCCGATGCCGGGCCGCTCTATGCGCAGGCCGAGAAATCCTTTGCCGCTGCCGGCGACAAACGCGATGCCCTATATGCCAAGTTCGGCCGCATCCGCGGCGAAATGGAGACGCTGAACCTGCCCGAGACTTCGGATTACCTGGGCAGCGAACTGCAAACTCCCCTCCTTCGTCACGATCTTCGGCTCAGGCTGATGTGTTTGATCGTGAAGGGCGATATCGATGGCGAAATCGACAGCGAGCCCGCAAGTGCCGATTGGAGAGAGGCGCTGTCCGTCGCGAAAAAGCTTCATGACCGGAAGTGGGAATCCCGAGCGTCCGCCGAATTGGGATTTCAAGAATTCGTCCAAGGCGATGTTGGGGCCGCCATGAAGGCAGTCGGAACGGCGTTGATCACCGCCCACAATACAGGAGATGTGGGCGCA
>JBOGMI010000921.1:0-1063 GCA_050746645.1 Bryobacteraceae bacterium
GCTTCGCGGTAAACCGAAGCCAGATCGCCGATGTAGCCCGGCGAATATCCATACTCGCGCACCAGGCGGAGCAAGCTGGAAGCCAGGTCTTCGGCATCGCGTAGCCGCTTCGTTTCGAGTATGCGTCCGAATACCGAAAACGTGCCCGGTTCGGCGGCTTTGGCGGAAGCGAGCGCGGCGCTGGCATCCCGAAGAACGGTTGCCGCGGGAGCGTCCATTTCGGGCGCGATCGCGAGCGCCATACTGATCGTCTTGCCTTCCAGGCTCGGCAGCGATTCCAGATTCTGCTGCGCAAAAATCTCGAACAGCCGGGCGATTTCGCGCGCCAACAGCAGCAGTGAATCCCAAGCTCCCAGGACGATAAAATCGTCGCCGCCGCGATAGAGCAAGGTGACTTTGCGCCAGAAATCGGGCAGCGAGCACAAGACCGCCAGCTCGCCGGCAAAGAACTCTTTAATCAGCACTGAGAGATGGATATGATCTTCCACCGAGCCGGCGCGGCGCAATTGAAAATCCAAATGATCGACATCGCCGCGCAGGATGCCCCAACGCGCGGTTCCGCTGGCACGGCCCGCCAGTTCGACAAGCGAGGCCGGATGCACACCGCCATCGTCTACGGCAAAGCGGCGAGGAAATAGGATGGCGTCATCTTCGGCCGGCGGATCGCGCAGCGGCCAGGAATACTGCCCGGCATCGAGCGTGAGCAGTGCAGGGTCGCCGGAATTCCAGCCAATCAACGAGGCCGAAGGAAGCTTTTCGGCGAAACCGGAGAAGGGCGAAGAGGTGGACTCGGAAGCCTCCACGTACGGCCGAAAAATCGAATCGACATCCGCGGATTCCGCCAGCGGCGCCGCGGTCGCGGCCAGGAGCGCGTCGTCCAGACGCTTGCGTGCCGCCGGCCAGGGCCCCAGATTCTCGGTAGTCGCCCAAACCAGGCGTAACGCTCCGGCGGAGACCTGAGCCATGGTTGCAGCGGCCCGGCGCAAAAATTCGTTGGCGCGCGCAATATCATCTTCGGCCAGCACCAGCAGGAATTGCTCCGCGCTGCTCGAGCCGAGCAGCA
>JBOGMI010000922.1:0-4344 GCA_050746645.1 Bryobacteraceae bacterium
TGGACATAAAGAGCTTCCAGATCAACCCTGTCCGATAGTTTTCGATCATCACCACCATGGGCGCCTGGTTGAGGCCCATATTGATGCGGGAGACCCAATCTTGCTGGAGGTTGAAGGCGTCGCGGAATCCGAAAGGCCCCCACAGGCGGGCGCCGAGCTTCTGATAGAAAAACTTCAGAGCTGCCATGGATGCCTTCGGTGTATAGGGAAAGGCCGCAATCGCGCCCGTCGGAGCGATGGTGCCGTCATCCAGTCTTGGATGTTTAGGACTGGGCTCGTAGGCGCGATAGCCGCGCGGGCCATCCACTGCCGTCAAGCCCCAATCGTCGGGGCCATAGCCTTCATAGTGTTTTGGATTTTGCTCACAGTAGCTGCGGTTAATGAGCGCCATAGCCCGATTGTTCTTAAAGTAATTGGCAAAACGGTCACTTATGTGCGGATCAAAACCCATGAATGAGTATTGAGTAAAAAACAGCGGCCCACCCGTTCCTACGCCGAGCGGAAGCTTAATTCTGTAATAAGTTCCGCCGTTGATGAAGTATTTGGGCATTCCCGCCCAGCCGAAGTAATACATACTCGCTGGAACTCCGTGCGTAGGCGAAGCGATCGCGAGCAGATAGACCATCATGGTTTCGTTCCACCCGGTAATCCTGTGATTGATGTACCACGAATATTCGGGCGACCAATGCCATAGAAGGAACTTACCGTGCGGTGTTCTACGAAACCAGCGCCAATCGACGGTTTTCCACAAATGCGTGATTTTGTGATCGAGTTCCGAGTTATGGAAATACTGCCGGGCAGTGAGCAATCCCTCCATCAAAAACGCCGTTTCGACGATATCGGCGCCATTGTCGTACATGCCGAATACCGGAATGGTTTTCCCCGTCGAGCCATTCATAAAGTGAGACCAGGCGCCGTGGTAGCGGTCCGCCTTCGCCAGAAATTTCACGATCTTGAGCAACCGCGCGACGCCTTGCTGCCGCGTGATGAATCCGCGATCCACGCCGACCACCAGCGCCATGATGCCGAAACCGGTCGCGCCGGTGGTCACGATTTTGTCATTACCGGGCAGATCCTCGCGGGTCATGCCGGAGACCGGATGCGCGCCTTCCCAGTAATAACGGAAGCAGGCGCGCTGGACCATGGTCAGGAGCTGGTCGTCGCTCATCGGATGCGTCGATGCCGTGACGATCCAGGATGCGGACGACTCCTGATAGTTGCGGTTCTCCGCAGTTACTCGATAGCGCGCGGTCTGGTTGGCTTTACCAAGGAAATCTTCGTAGTGATAGGTACCGGGAACCTGAATGCCGATGGGGCGAAAGGCAGCGCCGCCGATGGAACGATAGATCATATATCGGCCCAAATCCCCCCTGTGAACCGGATCCCAACTAATATCGACGTGAAGCTCGTAGCCTTTCGCGCGCGCATGAGTCACAGCGGGCGGGACCGGCTCGGGGCGATGCTCTGAGTCGATCTTCACTTCGTCCACCAGCATGGTGTGCTGCACCGCATCGGCTTTGTGTTGAACAAAGAATACGCTGCGAACGCGGTGCGGCTCGAAAGCATGAACCGAGGCGGTGGCGAAGCGGTCGAGCGGGATTTGGATCTGTATCCATTTCTTAGCCGGAAGTCCGTTCCGCGCGTAAGGGGAGATATCGAGTGGCTTGGTAAAGTTGTGGCCGGTATCTTTTAATACAATTCGCGGAAGATCGGCGGCGGCAATCGGCTGGGGCGAATAACACCAGAAGAAAAGCGTGTTGCCGGAGAAATACATAGGCCGGTTCCTCCACGCGTCTGTGCGGATCTCGGCCACCCAGCCGCCGTTTGGCATTGACTTCCATTGCAAGCGCAGCGAGTTCGGTCCGGTGAAAAACGTTTCCGTATCCACCGGCAGCTTGCGGTCGTCGAGCAGCAGCGTGCTCGGTGAAGATGCCTTACCGCTGCTGTAAAAGTACCGGTCCGTAGTCAGGCTGTTGTCGAAAATGACCCGTTGAAAGTAAGCTGTGTTTGCCTGCAGCGGCACAGCCGCTAGAAAGATCAACAGGTAACAAAGTCTCATGCAAAGAGGAAGACGATGCGCGGCCGGAATCGCTTCAAGCTTCAAAGTGTGTAACACAATGGGCTGATCCGAAATCGTACAAGCCGAAGAGGGTCTGAGGGAGAAGCTGATGAGAAGTTGTGTCCCCTACGTAGTTCTGCTTTTATTTGCCGCAATACCTGCTGCCGCTCAATACGCCGCCAGTTTGCAAGTCACGATTCAGGACCCGTCCGGCGGCCTCATACCGAAAGCCGCTGTCAAGCTGCAAAATAACGGGACTCATATTACCCGGAACGGCACCTCGAATAACCAGGGGTTTTACCGGTTTGACCATCTTCCTGCCGGCACATACACTCTGACTGCTACCGCGAAGGGTTTTCAAACTGCGAGTCTTACCGGCCTCGCTATCGCTTCGAATCTTCCCCAATCGCGGCACGTCACGATGCGACCCGGAAATGTACAGACCTCGGTTACAGTTACGGCGTCAACGACTCCTGTGCTGCAAACCGCTGACGCAAGCGTAAGCGCGACGATTTCGAGCCAAGCGGTGGAAGATCTGCCGACTTTCGGGCGCGATCCCTACGAGCTGATCCGAACGGCGCCGGGCGTGGACAGCACCGGCGGACGCGGCGGTAACGGAAATACCGTTTTTCTCGGCAACACTACCGGTCCAGGTCAGTCGAACGTGGGGATTTTTCAAACCGAAAACCAGGTCCAGGTGAGCTCGGCCGGGCAGCGCGTTGAGCAGAATGTCTACTACATTGATGGAGTGAACGTCAACAGCCTCGGATGGGGTGGCGCGGCCGTGGTCACCCCCAACACCGCTTCGGTGCAGGACATCACGGTGGTTACCGCAGACTATGATGCCGCCGATGGCCGCGGCAGTGGCGCGCACATCAAGACCACCACCAAATCCGGAACCAACCAGTTTCACGGCAGCGGTGTTTTTCTGTACCAGGACCCGAATTTTAACGCCTACAACAAGTGGGGTGGCCCGGGCGGTGGCGCTCCCATTCGCGTGCAAAACAATTACCGGCAATATGCCGCCAGCCTCGGCGGCCCCATCATCAAAAACAAGTTCTTCTTCTTTCTCTCCTACGAAGGCCTGCACAATAAAGCTACTACCTACGGCGACAGCTGGGTGACAACCCCTCAATTTCGTAAGCTTGTGGCAACGGACCGCCCGAATTCGACGATCGCCAAAATCCTCGGCGAAGTGAACGCAAATCCGCGCATCAACGCGGTACTCGGCGGTCCCACAGCGAGCTGCGCGGGGCTGTTCAGCGCGAACGCGGCAACTTTATGCCGCGATGTTCCAGGCGGGTTGGATGTTGGCTCGCCGGGACCAGGCTTGGGCGGCACGCCCTACTATGCAAACCCGAACGCAGGCTCTCAGTATCTGCCGGGGGCGATCGGCGGCGGCTTCGACGGCATTCCCGATCTCGAAAGTGTCCAATACTATCTGCCCAACGAGCAGATTGGCAACCAATATAACGGCCGATTCGATTTGAATCTGACTTCAAAGGACTTGGTCTTCGGGTCGGCTTATATTACGCATCTGAATCAGGTTGGCGCCGACGCCGCATCCGCCGGAGCGCCCGATGCCGACGTGCCTTTTAAGCCAATCAATACTGCCATTACCGCTGCCTACACTCACACCTTTAACGGCACTATGATCAACGAACTGCGCGGCAATTTCACTCGTTTTGCCGATAATCAGCTCAACGATTCCAGCGGGAAAAACTGGGGCATCCCCTATATTCAGCTCGAAGGCTATCCCTTCGGCTCCATCGGTGTGGCGGGTCTTCCGCAGGGCCCCACTACACCAGCGATTCTCGCTCAGAATACATATGAAGTTCGCGATGTTCTCAGCAAGGTTTGGGGCAACCATACCGTGCGCTTCGGAGGCGAGTACAACTGGGAGCAGGACAACAATAATCCACTCGGCGGGGTACGGCCGCTCTATTCGTTTTCCGGCCTTTGGAGCCTCGCCAACGATGCGCCGATCTTCGAGGATGTTTACGCTAACGCCAACACCGGAGGCCCGGCCAATGCCGCCCGCTATTTCAGAGACCACATCGCCGGGCTATTTACTCAGGACGATTGGCATGTAAGTCCCAGCCTCACGTTGACTCTCGGCCTGCGCTGGGAATACTTTTCTCCGCTTACTGAAAAGCAGGGCGTCTTGGATAACTTGTTCCTTTACGCGAACGGACCCTATCCGCTGGTCAACGCGCAAGTGCGGCACGTGAGCCAGCTTTGGCGCTCGAATTGGAAAGACTTCGAGCCGAGGATCGGTTTTGCCT